>JAUNBT010000052.1:0-8183 GCA_030526985.1 Lachnospiraceae bacterium
AATCTTTCATGATAGTTTGTTCCTGTTGCCTGATCACAATCATATGATACAACTGCAATTGCGTTTAAGGCATCGGAACCCATACATCTTTGCATACAGCCACCAACTCTATGGCAGATTAAACGGGTCATTAACTGTTTCTTTAATAAGTCATCCTGTGACTGATGGATATGAGTACAACGGTTGATTTTCTCACCGGTCAAATGGGAGGTTGCGGTGCAGACATCTTCAAATTCAGGATCATTTGCCATATCATAGCATACTTTCATAACATAGCAGCCGCCTTCAATCCAATCACCGTTACGGTCTACGCATTTTCCATTTAAATATACATTTGGTTTCATTTTAGACAATCTTTCACGATATGCCTCATAAGTTCCAATTCCCATTTTATTTCCTCCTATTTCTCTAAAGCGTCTTCTGCTTCAAACTGATTCATCATTTTATACATTGCAACAATTCGTTTGTTTCTTTTCTTAATATATCCATCTACGTCAGCTGGATATTTTCCAAGCATACCTTCTCCGGCACGAACTCCGGTCTTTCCCTCTGCAATCAGCTTATCGCCGTAAGGGATACAGTCAGTCCGGTTACAAAGAGTTGGCATAACACCGGATGCCACCGTGATTGGAATCTCAAGTCCGACAAAATCCCACAGCTCTAACGGTCCTTCAAAGCTCCATCTTAAACCGTCTGTGTATTTTAATGCATTTTCTGCATCCTGCGGTGATACCCAGCCCTGTTCTACCATATAATAAAGTTCACGGCAGATTACAGTGGCCATACGGTTTACAATAAATCCAGGCATAAATTTGTTCAGTACAGCCGGTTTCTTTCCACAGTCTTCCAACAATGTTCTAACTGCTTCTGCTGTCTCATCGGAAGTCTTTGGTCCTTTTACAACCTCGATAATCTTCATCAGATGGGGAGGATTGAACCAGTGAGTGATAATCAGACGCTCTGGATTTTTCATAACCTCTTCTGTCACGCTGAATACATCCATACCGGAAGTGTTACTTGCGAAAATACAATCTGGACGGCAGTTGTCAGATAAGATTTTATAAAGGTCTTTCTTTGCATCTTTATTCTCAAAAATAACTTCTACTACAAGGTCAAACTTCTCTGCCACATCAGGAATCTGTGCATTTAAAATTGTGGTCAGATTGTCTTTTACAGCTGTTCCATAAGAATCATCTGCCAAAGATTCCTCGACCATACCTTCTATGTTCGCGTCAATTCTCTTTAAAGCAGTCTCGATAAATTCTTCTTTTAAATCAGCCATCACTGTTTTGTAACCGTTTGCTGCAAATACCTGTGCAATTGCACTTCCCATGACGCCTGCACCGACAACCAGAATGTTCTCTATTTTTTTTTGCATTTTGTACCCTCCAATACTTTACATCTTACTGCTGTGTTTTTTTGAAACGATCTAACATGGCTCTAGGCGTTGCAGTTGCTCTCTCATAACGAGGACACTCAACCCCTTCAAATCCTGCCAAATATTTTGCAATCTTTTTCAGTTCTTCTAAGTCGTAACGACTCATCATGGTGATTGTCTCCATCAGTGGAGAGCCGCCGCCGTGAACTCCGGCTACACACTGTGCGCCTTCAAATGCGTCACATAACTTGTCTTCCATCATTCTCATTACTCTGTGGGTCTCTTCTGCTGTATATTCCGGATTTCTCATGATGTACTTATTGCAAAGCTCTGCTGTCTCTGGTGCATAGAAGCTTTCCTCTGTTGGAAGGGATGCACAGATTCCGCCGGTAAGGTCTGCTAAAATTTCATACTCATGATAAATGTTGTGTCCGGCCAGTCTTCTTCCTGCGTTTGTAAGAATTTCATCCGGTACCCAGGAGCCATTCGGGAATTCTACGGCACGGTAAGCGGAAGCCTGTCCTGCTGCAAATACAAGTTCAGCTGTTCCAATGATATCGCAGATTTTTTCTCTTACATGTTCTGCTTTTGCAATGTCATTTACGTCTGCCACTAAAGCTGCCTGAGAAGCAATAATCTCAGATACTGCAGTCTTACATCCTGTATAGGAATGTCTGTGGAAATGAGCAAACATCAATGCAAGATATCCTGCATACTGAACAACGTCCGGATTATCAAAACCATTTAAGAAAATTCTTTCTTCCGGTACAAATACATCATCAAAAATTGTTAATGATTCATTGTCTCCATTATGGGAGAATGGAGAATCTAAATGTTTTCTCTTATGATGAAGCCCTGGAAGTGCCATCAGCTTAATGCCATCCCAGTCTGCCGGAAGTGCAAAGGAAATTGCGTATCCTTCATCGCCTCTTCCCATGAATTTCGTCGGTGTCGCGATAATTTCATCTACATAAGGAGCACAGGAGTTACAAATCTTTGCACCTCGAACAATCACACCTTTACACGGTTTTCCATCGATTCCAACTCCGTCTACATCTGTTTTAATGACATGTAAGAACATGTCCGGATCCGGCTGCATATGCGCTCTTTTGTATTTGGAATTTCTGCTTCCTTTTACGTCTGTCTGTGCACAGTTACAGATTAAATCGTTTTTCTGACAATACTCTAAATATTTATTAAATCTTTCATGGTATTTTGTTCCTGTTGCCTGATCACAATCATAAGATACAACTGCGATTGCATTTAAAGCATCTGTACCCATACATCTTTGCATACAGCCGCCGACTCTATGGCAAATCAAACGGGTCATCAGCTGTTTCTTTAATAAATCATCCTGAGAATGATGAATATGTGTACAGCGGTTGATTGTCTCACCGGTTAAGTGTGAGGTTGCAGTACAGACATCTGCATATTCCGGATCGTTTGCGATATCATAACACTGTTTCATTACCCAGAATCCGGATTCGTTCCATGGACCCATTCTATCTACACATTCTCCATGTAAATAGATATTGGGTTTCATATTTTTCATTCGCTCTATATAAGCTTCGTATGTTCCAACACCCATTTTGTGTTCCTCCTTTGATATGGTGATCGTCTTTTTTAAATGCTGTCTCTGTTTTTATATATCGCAATTTAAATGCCAATTATCCCGATTTCATTTCTCTAATTTTTCAGTCTTCATTTCCGGCGTATTTCTGGCATATTTTAAGGTTTTTTAGGGCTTTTCATGGCTTTTTTTTCATTTATCATGTTCTATTTTCAAACAGTTTTCATCCATTTATCCGGATTTTGAACAGCAGATGGTCACTCTATCTCTCTTTTTATACTTTTTCTTTCTCTGCTTTTCTACTTTTCCTACAGTAATTTTTATGCTTTTCCTGCGGTAAAAAGGCTACATACCATCTCATATACTTCCGGACTCACGTCATCGGTGACTGTTACCTTTTTGATAAATGGAAAAACAGCATGTACCTTTTTTAAAATGACACCATTTACAGTCTCGTTCATGGAAAGGCAGCCTCTGCACTCACCTAACAGACGGATGATCAGTTCTTCTCCCACTACATCCACAACTTCTGCTCCGCCGCCATGTTCACTTAAATACTGGTTGATATCCGCATCAAAAAACTCTTCTAATTTTTCTAATAATTCATCTGCCATCTTCGTTTCCTCCTCATCTGGCTGTTTCATCATCGACAGCAGCTTTTCTTTGCCGCCTGTCCGTTAATATAATTTCTTTAACATTTTATGATCATTCAGTTCCTTCGGAGGCTGAATGGCGTTTCTGTCAATTTTGTTATTGCGGTTTCTCGGAAACTGGTCTACCCGAATCAAACAGGTCGGCACCATATAGTAAGGAATAATCTCTTTCAATTTTTCCTTTACTTCCTTTACATCGACCTCTCCTTCTGCGACAAAATATCCACAGAGGATATTGCAGCCACCCTGATCCGCAAATGCTTTTACTACAACTTCTTTGATGGCCGTGCATTTTAAAATTGCCGATTCCACTGCACCGCCTTCTACCCGAAAGCCTCTGATCTTAAACATATTGTCTTTTCGGCTTATATATTTCAGATTTCCATCTTCCATTTGACAGACAATATCTCTCGTCTTAAATAACCGCTCATATTCTTTCTCATCGGAAAAAGGATTTTTCATATATTGCGCTTTTGTAAGCTCCGGACGTTTAAAATAACCTCTCGTCACCTGTGGTCCGGCAAGCCACAGCTCGCCTTCCTCACCTGGTTTCACCTGATTTCCGTCCTCGTCCACGATGTATCCCCGGATTGTCTCGTTCAGCTTTCCGATTGGATAAGATTTTTGTGCACTTTTGATTTCATAAGTTGAAATCAAGGAGCACATCTCCGATGCCGCATACACATTGATAATCCGATAAGATTTCGGTTCTAAATTCCGCACCGGCTCACTTCCCACAAGAAGCACCCGGAGAGAAAATTTTGAATCATCAAACTGCATAAATTTCATCGCCATATGGGGCGGCAGAAAGGTAACCGTAATCTGATTTTCCATCCAGAATTTTGCAATGAGATCAATATTTCTTCTGATTTCTTCCGGTATAATAATCAGAGCCCCGCCTGCCGCTAACTGGCTGAAAATATCGTAAACAGATGCCACAAAACTGAAACTTGCAAACACACAGGTCCTGTCTGTCTCACAAAAGCCCAGTCTGTGAAAATTACTGATTGATGCAGTTACATTTTTATGTTCTATCATAACGCCTTTCGGCGCGGAGGTAGAGCCGGAGGTATAGACAAGGATTGCTAAGCCGTCCCTTTTTGAGTAATTGATAAATTCTTCATCCCGTTCCCATACAAGGCTTTCAAAATATTTTTCTGTAAAAATAATCCTGTACCCGCATTCCCGCTGCATCACATCCATCCGGGCCGGAGGGTAACTGTCATCGACAAATACATAGGCAGCTCCTGCTTTCCAGATTGCCAGCATGGCAAGAATAGATTCTTTTTGCCGGCCTGACTGAATTGCCACAATATCTTCCTGTCCTACTCCTTGGGCTATGAGATGTTTTGCAAGAAAGTTACTGTATTCGTCCAATTCACGATAGGAAAATTCTCCTACCATGTCTTTTACCGCTGTTTTATCCGGATACCGCAAAGCGGTTTTATGAAAAATGCTGCAAAATGTCTGCGTAAAAAATTCTTCCTTATTTAATCGAAGCTCCTCTGAACGCAACATCATTACTTCTTCGCCCTGTTTTCTACTATCACTGCTCATCCCTTACTCCAATCCGCGCTTTCGCTTATAGATTAAAAATGAATGTAACCCCACCGTTTTCTAATCTATAATTCCTTTTCCTTTTAACGCTTCTATCTCTTCTGGTGTATACTCTAAAAGCTGTTCCATGATTGTTTCCGTATCCTGTCCAAGCTTAGGAGCACCTCTCCATACTTCACCTGGTGTTTCTGACATTTTTGGCACGAAACCAAAAGCGGTAATCTCTTTATCCAAAGTCTCATCTTTGTAATTTACCCAGTCCTGTCTTTCTTTCCAGTGTTGTTCTCCCATAACGTCATCGCAGTTTTTAATGACAGCGGCACCAATCCGGTTGTCAATTAAGATATCGATTGCTTCCTGTGCAGTATGACTCATGAAATAATCTGCAAACATCTGGTCTAATTCTTTTCCAAGGTCACTTTCTAAAGCTTCGGCACTTCCGCCTGCTGCCTCATAGGAATATTTCTCAAGATCAAAACCAAATCCCTTCATTACTTTTTCATAGGAACCTTTTCCATAAGCACCCAGATTAATAAATTTGCCGTCTTTCGTTGGGAAAATACCGGCTGGCTGATAAGTTTTCTGTTTGATTCCCTGTCTCTGTTTTTGAATCTTTGACTCACTCCATAATGTAAAGTTGTCATCCATAACTCTCATATAACTCTCGCAGAGTGTCGTATCAATAACCTGGCCTTTTCCTGTCTTTTCCACATGGCGAAGTGCCATTAAAATACCATTTACTGCAAAAAGTCCTGCCAGATAATCTCCGATATACTGCTGTGCATAGTAAGGTGGTTTGTCCGGGAATCCCTGAAGCAGACACCATCCGGATTCTGCCTGTGCAAGCGGGTCATAACATGCTCTGTTTAAATATCTGTCCTGACCGCCAAATTTCGGTGTACCAAAACCGCTGACATGACAGATAATCAGCTTCGGATTTACTTCCAATAACATCTCATCTGTAATTCCTAGCTTCTCAATCCAAACCATGTTTTCAATCCAGACATCACAGTTTTTAATCAAAGAGAAAAAGATTTCTTTGGATTCCGGAACCTTCTTTAAATTTGTCTCAAGGGTAAAACTCAATTTATTTCTGGCATTCTGCATCCAGGAACCACTGATGTGTTTGTCTCCATCTTTAATCTGTGGCTGCTGATGTCTTGCTGTATCTCCGCCAATCTTTGGTCTTTCCAAAGCAATTACTTCTGCTCCAAAGTCGCTTAACATTGTCGCTGCAAATGGAGCTGCAACAACCGAACCATTTAACAAAACACGAATTCCATTTAACGGTCCAAATTCTTTTGTAAATAACGGAGCTGGTTTTTTCTCTATTTTTTCCCATCGATTCATGGTGATTCCTCCCTGTATTCTCAATTTTATTCTATTTTGTTATATTCTTAACAATTTAAGACCTAAAGTATTTTTGTTTACTTTAGTTTTTTTCGGTCTGATTTGCTTAATATAATTTATTATATCAGCTTTCAGACCGAATTCTCTTACAATTTTTTTAACACTCAGCCGGTTCGTTCATGATCATTCTTCCAACAGTTCCGCCGGTTACCTCAATAATGGCACCATTGACATAAGAAGAAAGATCCGTTGCTAAAAATTCCACAACATTCGCACAATCTTCCACCGTTCCAAACCGTTTCATTGCAACATTGCGAAGGAACGTGCCTTCTCCGGCTTTTTTGTAGTTTTCTACCAGACGTCCGGTTGCAATAAATCCAGGTGCGATACAGTTCGCCGTCACATTGTAGCGTCCCACTTCCTGAGCCAGCAATTTGGTATACTGTGCAATCGCTGCTTTTGCGGATGCATAGTGGGCATAGCTTCCGTCACTGTTTGCCACAAGACCGCCGACAGAGATTACGTTTACAATTTTTCCGTAGCCTCTCTCTTTCATTCCCGGTGCTACTGCATTACAGGTATAAACAGTTCCATAGTAGTTTCTCTCTGTTACAGCATAGAACTGTTCCCAGTTTAACTGGCTTGCTTTGTTTCCGTCCGGTGCACCCATACCGCCGCCTGCGTTGCAGACAACAACATCGATTGGTCCCAATTCCTTTTCAATCTGTGCAACTGCCGCAAATACCTGCTCTCTGTTGGTAATATCTGCCTCTGCTCCAGCTGATTTTACTCCTAACGCACGGCACTCATCCATTGTCGTCTCTGCTGTCAGTAATTTTGCTTCACCCTCAAAAGCCTGGTAGGATTTTAAATCAATATCAATGACTCCCACATCGGCTCCCAATTCTGCAAGTCTTAAAGCATAAGCTCTTCCTAACCCTCTGGCTGCTCCTGTTACTAAAGCTACTTTCCCATCTAATCTTTTTGGCATACCTGCTCCTTTCTACTTTCCTGTAAAAACTGGTTTTCGTTTTTCCAAAAAAGCATTCACTGCCTCGGCGAAATCCTCTGATTTTGAGCATTCCACCATGTACTTACCTTCCATTTCCGTAAACTCTTTGATGTCTTTATAAAAGAAATGCAAAAGCATCTCCTTTTGTCTTTTGATTGCCAGCATTGGTTTTTTCGCCAGTTCCTCTGCAAGCTCCATTGTTGTCTCATAGAGCCTGCCTTCTAAAGCCAGCCGGGAAGCTAATCCAATTTGATAAGCTTCCTCCCCTTTTATGGCTCTTCCAAGCATAATAAACTCGGTCGTTCTTGCAGTTCCCAACAGCTTTTGCAGATAGTAGATTCCTCCTGTGTCCCCCGGAAGGCCCATCTGGATAAATGCCATTGACAGCCGGCTATTCGGTTCCATTACTCTAAAGTCGCAGGCCAAAGCCAGACTGCATCCGGCTCCCGCTGCTGCTCCATTAATCATGGCAATAACCGGTTTGGGACATCTTCTTACTGCCTCCGCTGTATCTCCTGCCAGCTGAATGGATTTTTCTTCGATATAAGTTTCCGATTCAATCAATTCTTTGAACTCCCGGATATCGCCACCAGCCGAAAAATGCTTTCCTGCTCCTGTAAGTACAATTACCTTTACCGCTTCATGAATCGTACAGTTGCATAT
>JAUNBT010000052.1:8193-16617 GCA_030526985.1 Lachnospiraceae bacterium
GCATCTTTGATTTCTGCATAGACGGACGGATTAATCGGATTGGCTTTCTCTGGACAATTCATTGTAATCGTTCCTATATTTTCATTTATCCCAAGCGTGATGTGTTGATACATTTTATCCCCATACTTCCATTAATTCTGGAATTACCTGATATAAATCTCCCACGATTCCGTAATCTGCCACTTCAAAGATTGGTGCAATCGGACTCTTATTGATTGCAATAATTAAATCGGAAGTCTGCATTCCGGCTAAATGCTGAATTGCACCGGAGATTCCGCAGGCAATATAAATTTTCGGTTTCACTGTTGTTCCTGTCTGTCCTACCTGATGGGAGTGATCAATCCATCCGGAATCCACTGCCGCACGGGAAGCTCCTACCACGCCTCCAATCTGGTCTGCAAATTTCTGAATCAGCTCAAATCCGCTGGCATCGCCAAGTCCTGCGCCACCAGATACGATAATTTCAGCATCTGTTAAAGACACCATATCTTTTGCTGTTTTTACGATTTCAATAATCTTTGTTCTGATATCACTTTCTGTCAGAGTCAAAGTTACAGGAATCACTTCTCCTGTTCTTCCCGGTACTACTTCTGCTTTATCCATTACACCAGGTCTTACTGTAGACATCTGTGGTCTGTGATTTGGACACTTAATTGTCGCCATCAGATTTCCACCGAATGCAGGTCTTGTCTGCAAAATACCTTTTGTCTCCGGATCAATGTCTAATTTTGTACAGTCTGCTGTCAGTCCTGTATTTACTCTTGCCGCAATTCTTGGTGCCAGATCACGTCCAATATGAGTTGCGCCGTACATTACGATTTCCGGTTTAAACTCTCCAATGGCATCGGATACTACTTTGGTATATCCATCTGCATTGTAATCTTTTAATAAGCTGCTATTTGCTGTATATACAATGTCTGCACCTGCTTCGAAAAGCTGTTTTGTCATATCTTCTAAGTCTTCTCCGAGCAATAAAGCACACAGCTTTACATCTCCAATATCAGAGGCCAGTTCCCGGCCTTTTCCCAATAACTCAAATACAACAGGGGTGATAACGCCTCCACGCTGCTCTGCAAATACCCATACGTTTTTGTATGCAGATAAATCTGTTCCTTTACCTATTTCAGCCATATCTTACCTCCTACAGAAAATGTTTCTTCTTTAATTCATCTACTACTTTGGCCGCTGCTTCTTTCGGTGTTCCCTCAATCATTACTCCTTTTCCTTTCGGTGCCGGAGTAAAGGAGCGGAATACTCTAGTCGGGGATGATTTGATTCCGATCTGATTTGGATCTGCCTCAATATCCTTTTCGTCCCATACGGTGATTTCTTTTTCATATGCCTCATAAATACCCTTTACACTCATGTATCTCGGTGTATTTAATTCTTTTACTGCGGTTAAAAGACACGGCATTGGAATCTCAATAATTTCATATCCATCCTCTAACTGTCTTTTTACTGTCACTTTTTTATCTTCACATTTTAAAACCTCTTCCACATAGGTAACCTGTGGGAGATTGAGTCTTTCTGCAATCTGTGGTCCAACCTGAGCGGTATCTCCGTCGATTGCCTGCCGTCCTGCAAAAATAATATCGTAATCACCGATTTTTCTGATTGCTGCTGCAATTGTATTGGAGGTTGCCCAGGTATCGGCTCCTCCAAAGGCACGGCTGCTCAGTAAGATAGCATCGTCTGCGCCCTTTGCAAGACACTCAATTAACATATCCTTTGCCTGAGGAGGTCCCATGGAAACTACAGTCACTGTGGAGCCTTCATTTGCATCCTTTAACTGAAGTGCTGCCTCTAACGCATTGTCATCATCTGGGTTTAAAATACTCTCTACACCATCTCTGATCAGGGTTCCTGTCTCCGGATTGA
The DNA here is from genome assembly GCA_030526985.1 of Lachnospiraceae bacterium. Classification (GTDB taxonomy): domain Bacteria; phylum Bacillota; class Clostridia; order Lachnospirales; family Lachnospiraceae; genus SIG292. The sequence goes on from JAUNBT010000052.1 coordinate 10,072, forward strand.
TTTTAACCTCATTTGTATTAGGAACCTGTTTTGCACAAACTAATATTTTCATCCTATACCTCCATTACTTAAGCAGATTGCCGGAAATAACCAGCTTCTGAATTTCAGATGTTCCTTCGTAGATAGATACCAGTCTTGCAGCCCTTGTCATTCTCTCAATGGCATAATCCTGCATGTATCCATATCCGCCATGAATCTGCAGTGCTTTGTATGCAACCTGGTTGCACATCTCGCCTGCTTTGTATTTTGCCATAGCAGCCTGCAGTGTTACGGTCTCATGTTTGTCTAACTTATCCGCTACGTTATAGACCAACATTCTGGTTGCTTCCACCTCTGTTGCCATGTCAGCCAGCTTAAATGCCACATCCTGAAGCTTACAGATTGGTTTTCCAAACTGTACTCTTTCTTTGGAATACTGGATTGCAAGATCCAAACATCCAGCTCCGATTCCAAGACCCTGAGCCGCTACGGTAACACGACCTGCATCTAAGATACCCATTGCAATCTTAAAGCCCTGTCCTTCTTTTCCAAGAAGATTTTCCTTCGGTACTTTTACATTGTTAAAAATTAAATCAGAAGTAACAGACGCATGCATTCCCATCTTTTCTTCCGCTTTTCCTCTTGAAAATCCATCCCAGGAAGCTTCTACGATAAATGCAGAAATTCCTCTGGTTCCCTTTGCTTCCAAATTGGATTTTGCAAATACAACCGCATAGTCACAAATCGGTCCCATCGTAATGAAACATTTTCTTCCATTTAAAATGTAACATCCCTGTTCTTCATCCCAAAGACAAGTCGTCTGGGTCGCACCGGAATCAGATCCTGCACCCGGCTCTGTCAGAGCAAATGCACCAATTTTTTCACCTAGTACCATTGGTTTTAAATATTTTTGTTTCTGTTCTTCTGTGCCGTAATATAAATAAGGCGCTCCCGATAAAGAGTTGCTCATGAGAAGGGAGGAAGCAGAGGCATCTTTTTTACAAAATTCTTCTACTACAATCGCTAAGGATTTGTAATCACCGCCGGCTCCGCCGTATTCCTTTGGAATTGTAATTCCACCAAAGCCGTATCTTGCGGCCTTCTGCCACAATTCCTTCGGGTATCCACCTTCTTTTTCTGCGTCAGCAGCAATCGGCTCAAGCTCATTTACGGCGAATTCTCTCGCCAGCTTTCTTAACATCTCGTGTTTCTGTTCAAACATTTTTACCCTCCTTTAAATCATTGCAGCCCCAAAAGCGTCATTTACCGCTTCTGATATTCTGCCAGGTCTTTTGGCGTCCCCAATTACGGTTATCCGGTCTGCCAGTTCTTTTTCCAAAGGATCGGTTTCATCAAAATGAAACTCCTGATTTTTCTCCCATCCTTCACTTAAAACAACCAGATCAGCAGGAATGCTCTTTTCTTCTTCGCCTGCCCGGTAAATGATCCGGTCCTTTAAGATTTGTTTCACACTGACATCCGTTTCCACTGTGACACCTTTTTCTTTTATTTCTTTTAACATCATCCACCGGGTACTTTTCCCGAACCCTCTCCCCGCCTGTCTATCCGGTGACAAGAGAGTGACGGTACTTTCTTCCCAGTCCATCATGTTATTCGCAAATGTTACATATTCCGGAGCATATCTTTTTAAAAATGCCTGCTCCTCATCGCCTGTTTTTAAGGCTTCCTTACAATAGAGCGCGGTCTGTACCGCTTTGTAGCTTCCACCAAGGATGACAATCTGTCTTCCTGAAAGCTTCTTCATTTTTAAACATTCCTCCGAATTTATCATATGGCTTCCCGGTTCTATTTCACACCCAGCGAGCAGTCTGTTTTCCACGAAAGATTTTTGCCTGCTTCCCGCTGCAATGATCACCCGGTCATATGTCCCTTCCAAAAGGAATTGTTTGATCTGTTTTGTATCTGCCTTTTTCTTCCAGCAAAAATGCACTTCTTTTAAAATGCACTGCTGATATAGATAATCGATATAAGCTCCCACCGCTTCTTGATTCGGGATATTTTTCACTGCCAAAGCAGTCCCTCCGCAGGTCATCTCCTGTTCCCACACGGTCACATGATTGGTATCTGCCATAAGCAGAGCATAGGCCATTCCACTGATTCCCGCTCCAATCACAAGCAATTTCTGATTTTCTCTGGTCTTCTTTTTTGCTGTCTCTTTTCCTGCAAATGGATTCACCGCACAGGCCAATTCTTTTCCCGAAAATATCTGGTCTAAACATTTTTGATTACAGGAAAGACAAGGCCGTATCTGGTCTGTTTTCCCCGCCATATATTTTTTTACAAGAAAGGGTTCTGCAATCAAGCTTCGAAGCATTCCGGCAAAGTCACAATCGCCTCTTTCCACCGCTTTTTCTGCTATGGAAACATTCATCCGGTTGCATCCGATTACCGGGATATCCACCTTTTGTTTCATCGCTTTTGCAAAATAGAGATACATTCCTTCCGGCACATTGTATGTAATTTGGGGAACCGGGGACTCATGCCATCCACCGGTAATATCAAGGGCATCTGCCTCCTCTTCTAACAGCTTTCCTATCTTTAAAAAATCTTCCGGATCATTCTTCTCTTTTATGAACTCAGAACCGGATAGTCTTACAATGACCGGATAGTCCTTTCCCACTGCCTTTCTGATTTCCTTTAGAATTTCCAATAAAAATCTGGCTCTGTTTTCTATGCTTCCTCCATATTCATCCACCCGGTGATTTGTGGCTTTTGAAAGAAATTCAGAAATCAGATAACCGGCACTTCCGATTAATTCTATTCCGTCAAATCCGGCGGCTTTCGCTCTCAAAGCTCCGTCCCGAAAATAACCTGTTATCTCCTTGATTTCCTCCTTGGAAAGTTCCTGAATCTCACTTCTTGTAAACTTGCAAAAATATTTTGATGGTCCGACTGCCTCCACCCCGTTATGTTCCTCCGGTCTTGCATAAGCACCGGCATGCATCAGCTGTAAAAAAATTTTAGAGCCTTCTTTGTGAACTTCCATCACCAGTCGTTTCATAGAGGGAAGAAACTTATCATCATAAATCTGCATCATTCCCACCTGATTGATCCGGTAAGGATCTACGCCAGCCGCCCCGGCAATGATAAGCCCAACCTGGCCTTTCGCCCGCTGCCGATAAAAAGCAATCACCTTTTTAGTCACATATCCGTCTGTGCACCAGCCCAGATTTGCTGCTGTCATAACAAAGCGGTTTTTTATTTCACAAGAACCGATCTTACACGGTGACAATACCGCTTTCATCTCTTATCCTCCTTCCTGATACATTTTTATTAAAAGCAATAAATGTGCCAAGTTAAAAAAGCCCCGATTGTCTGTCTTTCAAACAATCCAGTGTCCATTTTCCCGGACAAGCTTCCCTTAAATGCACAAAAAAAGAACACTTTCCTTTCGTTTGGAAAATGTTCTCTTTGTCTTTTTTTAGTTTTTTAATTTTGTTCTATTCTAACCCCATTGCCTCCACATCGATTCCATACTTTCGTATCTTCTCGTAAAAGGAGCTTCTAGAAATCCCAAGGGCTTCGATTGCCTTAGATTTATTGGAAAATTTCTTAAGTGCCTCTAAGATTAAATCTTTTTCTAAAATTGCCGTCATTTCCTTCAAATCGTAATTCATCTCTTCCTGCCTTATCATCTCATTGCCACTGACCGGCTGCATATACTGGGGTAATGCGTACATCTCAATCAAATCGCCGTTTCTCATAATACAGGCATGTTCAATCACATTTTGCAGTTCTCGTACATTTCCCGGCCAGTCATAAGCATTCAAGCAGTTCATGACACGGGGAGCCACGTTAATGTTGTCCCCTGCTATTTTTTTCACAAGGTGATGTACAAGAAGCGGTATATCCTCTTTTCTGTGGCGCAAAGGAGAAATCTTAATCTCAATTACATTCAGCCGATAATATAAATCCTGCCGGAATTTCCCCTCCTGAATCAGTTCCTCTAAATTCTGGTTGGTTGCAGCCACAATCCGCACATCTAACGGAATTGGATGGGATGCACCGATCCTCTCCACTTCTTTTTCCTGAATCACACGCAGTAATTTCACCTGCATATTAATATCCATATCGCCAATTTCATCAAGGAAAATCGTACCGCCCTGAGCCATCTCAAATTTTCCGGCTTTTCCCTCTTTCTTCGCACCGGTAAAGGCACCGCCTTCATAGCCAAACAGCTCACTCTCCAAAAGATTATCCGGAATGGCTGCACAATTCACCTTTACAAAGGGACCTTCTGCTTTCTGGGAATTGGAGTGAATCAGCTTTGCCATTACTTCTTTTCCCGTTCCACTCTCTCCCCGGATTAATACGGTAGCTTCAGAACGTGCCACTTTTAATGCAAGGCCGAGGACCTGTTTCATGTGCGGGTTTACTGTAATAAATTCTTTCGACCACTGCATCGTCGCCGGATCATTTAACTGCTCCTTTAAATACCGGTTCATCTCTTTCGTTCTCTGAAGTTTGGATACCAGCTCCACATATTTTGTTGTATTATTAAATACAGATACCCCGCCTACAATTTCTCCTTCATATTTTAATGGGAAGGAAACACCAACAGAATCCACATTGACCGATTTTAAATATTCTACCTGATGGGTAATGGTAGTTCCTGCCTGCATTACCTTCACCGCAGTCGTATCTCCCTCAATATCCCTCAGTCTTTTGCCAATGATTTGCTCTACTTTCCGGTTAAATGTCTTCTCATACGCCCGGTTTACATAAACCACACAGGTATCTTTATCGATGACCATGACAACATCCTCAATATTATCCATAATATCCCGAAATAATTTGTTGTCAAATAATTCTGTATATTTTTCTGGTACCATTCTTCGCTCCCTGTCCTTTATCTGATTCTTCGATCAAAACTGCTTTTTATCCATAGTTCATCCCTGTATTTTGCAACGGCCCTTCTGGAAATGTGCATTCCCTCCGAAACCAGCAGTTCCGCCAGTTTCGCATCGCTTAACGGTTTCTTCTTATCCTCTTTCTCTACCAGTTCCCGGATTCTTGTCTTGATATTCTCCGCCGTATAATCTTCTCCCTCTTTACAGGAGGAAACGGTTCCTGTAAATAATTTTTTCATTAAAATGGTTCCTGCCGGGGACTGAATGTATTTTCCCTTAATCGCTCTGCTGACCGTGGAGGGGTGAATATTAAGTTCCTTTGCCAGTGCGCACATAGTCATAGACCTTAAACTTTTCTTTCCCTCAAAATAATCTTTCTGTTTTTCTAAAATCTTTGATGCGATTAAATTCATCGTCTCCCGTCTCTGTTCAATACTTTTTACAATAAAACGGCTCCGTTCTAACTTCTGTCTGAAATAATCAAATAATTCCTGATCTTTCGTCTCATGCATCATACGAAGATAATAATCGTTAATATGATATTCTCCAAACCATTTATCATTAATCTGAATCTCCCAGCTTCCATCCTTGAAAACATATAAAATATCCGGCACTATGTAACTGACAAAAGACTCTTGCAGGCCGGATAATGGTCTTGGATTTAACCGCTCAATAATAGCTATATATTTTCTCACTTCTGCTGTTGTAAGTCCTAACTGTCTGGAGATTACACTAATCTTCCCCTCACTGATTTCTGGAAGAAAACGAAGAACCATCTCCTCTAAAACCGGGTTTTCTATCCCTTCCGCCTCTAACTGTTTTAATAGACAATGGGCAAGATCCGGTGCAAAGATTCCAAATGGCTCAAGATCTGATAAATCAAGCAATAGTTCCTGTATCTGTTCTTCAGCACATCCGGTAAGCGCCGCCACTTCTTTTACCGGCATTTTAAAAAACCCGTCATCCCCCAAACAATCAATCAAATATAAGATTGTCTGCCACTGCTGCTTCGTATAACGGTTCATATCTAACTGACTGGTCAGGTAATTCTTAAGGTAATCCGTATCCGGGGCCGCAAGATCTCTTCTCGCCTCCGAATCCTCCTCCCTCTCTGCCGCAAAATTCATCTTCGGATGCTGCTTCTCATACCAGTTCGAAAAATTCTCCATACTTGAATACATCTCATGGTTATCCCGGCGTTCCAAAAGGGGATTGCTCATATATTCATTCTGCAGATATTCCTCTAACTCCACCGCATCCATCGCCAGTATCTCTAAGGACTGAATCTGTGCCTGACTAAGTATCTGCTTCGTCTCAAGTCCCACGTGCTGTGCCAAATCCACCGGTATCACCTCCATCTTATTTCCATCGCCATTCTCATCTATGTAGAATTTTGAAAAAGATTCTCACATTTTTTACTGTACCAAATTTCTCACTTTGATTTTATTTTAACACAGCAACTGTCAAAACTCAACAAAGAAAAAGTGAACTCTTCGTTTCTTTGCTTCATTTTCCACAAAAAATGTCTGTGGCAAAAGACATGCCATTCTGTTATAATAAGGAAAGAATCGGAGGTGATCTAGTGGAAAACAGAGGCTTATTTGACATTTTTGAAAAGAAAAGACTTCCTGTCGGATATGACAATTTTGAAGATATTATCCGGGGGAACTGTTATTATGTAGATAAAACTTCTTTG
>JAUNBT010000342.1 GCA_030526985.1 Lachnospiraceae bacterium
CAAATGCACATCAATATTTCGCTCCACAGCATGTAAGAAATTTTGCACATCCTCAGACTGAAGAGAACGACCGCTTTTGGAAATCGCAATCAGTGTGTCTGCATTTACAAAATGATCTTCATATTTAATCGTGTCACTAATATCCTGCGTTTTTTCATAATTAATAAAAACGGGAAAGGTTCGGGTTTTTTTATCGAATTTATAACCACCAATATTAAGAGGAACCTCATTGGTCTCCCAGTTCAAAAGGCGGCAGGCATCTTCATATGTATATTTTTTATAAAGCACCAAATCTGTATCCTGATAGGTTTCACTGTAATTGTTCCTATATCGGGAAATGCCAAACTCGATTAATTCTTTTATGATACAATAAAAATCTTCGTTTTCTAACATCTTTGAAAAGGAATTTGATATCATATAATCATTATTTTCTTTTTCTAGGAAAATACATTTTTCATAAGTTTTCTTCCCAGAACCTGTTGCAAACTGATTCGTCATTATATTTACAATATTTTCAATCGCATTTTTACTCAAGTGAATCTCATAATTTCTCGATAAAGAATCTTTCAAACTACCCATTAATCCGTGTTGATAATATAGCATTCGATTGAGCAGTTCCAATTCATGGATTCTTTTTCCACTTGCAAATTTCTGTGAAATGTACTCGACCACTTTTTCTTCCTCTTTTGTCAGACGAATCTTATAATCCTTCTCATATTTTACTAAAAATTTGTAATAAGATCCCAGACTTTTATTATCAAAAATCCTGAGGACGTCCATCTCTCCATATTCATCAAAATCCATCAAGGCCGGAATACATCCCAATTTGTTCTTCAAATTATTATAATTTTCCCGAATTAGTTTCACTTGACTGAAATTCGCTTTATCAATAGATTCATAAATTCGTTTTCTTGAAATCTCATCAAAATGAATACTGGAACTTCCAGGGATAATCCGGACTCCCTCCCGGACATATTTTCTTATATTATCTTTATTGTATGTACGGTCTCCAGACAAAGCAATCGGGATCATAAAGTTATTCATATAATTTCCTATAAAATCAAGGATTACAACATATTCCTTGTCCTCCGATTTTCTAAGTCCCCTTCCAAGCTGTTGTACAAATACAATTGGACTTTGTGTTGGCCGCAACATAACGACCTGATTAATTTCCGGTATATCTACTCCTTCATTAAAAATATCAATTGTAAAAATATAGTCTAAATGATTCTCATCCTCGCTGGTCAAATATCCTATATATTCTTCTCTTCTCGCTTGAGAATCTTCGCCTGTCAAAACTGCGGTATGATATCCTCGATCATTGAATTTTTTCGATAACTCCTTCGCTTCTTCTTTGCTGCTGCAAAAAACAAGTCCTTTCACCCGATTTCCGCAATATCCATAATAATTTATCTGTTCTAAGATATAATCCACCCTATCATCACAAACCAAATGAGAAAAATTCGAAACACCTGTAGTATCGTCAAAAATTTCTCCTTCTATCTCTAAATCCGTTATTCCAAAATAATGAAATGGACACAGCAAATCATCTTCTAATGCCTGCTGTAACCGTATCTCATAGGCAATATTATGATCAAACAGTGCAAATATATCATAATTATCTGTTCTTTCCGGACTTGCTGTCATACCCAGCAAAAATTTTGGTTGAAAGTAATCAATAATCCGCTGATAACTGTCCGCACCGGCTCGATGCACTTCATCAATAATAATTGTCTCGAATTCCTCTGGGGCAAATCTTTTTAGTATATCATCCCTTGCCATCATCTGCATTGTGGAAAACAGAAAATCTGCATCATAATTTTTTTCATTTCCTGACAACAATCCCATCGATTTTGTAGTGCCAAACACTTTCTCAAAACTTCGTTTGGCTTGCTTTGCAATCTGTTCTCTATGAACAAGAAATAGTGCTTTTTTGGGATTTTGTTCGCGCAGTGCAAAGGCTGAAGCATAAGTTTTGCCAGTACCGGTTGCAGAAATTAGTAAAGCCCTTTTCTCTCCCGCTTCCCTGATTTTCTGTAGATTCATGATAAACTTGGTCTGCATGGAATTCGGCTTTAATCGGTATTCTTCCAAAGAAACAATTGTATTTTTACGGGCTATTTCTTTTTGTTTTTGGATTATTTTATTTTTCGTATAGATTTCTGTGTATTGTTCAATGAATTCTTCATAGGTTTTTGTGCATGTTCCATTCCATAGAGAATCAAATTCATTCAATATTTCCCTAGTAAATTCTCCATGCTCCGTTGATACAATCTTTGTATTCCACTCTTTATTGGTTGTAAGCGCACTCAAAGTCAAATTTGAACTTCCAACAATAATTCTATAAATCTCGTCCTGCCGAAAAATATACCCTTTCGTGTGAAACCCAGCTCCCGCTTCCTCTGTATGAAACATTTTCAAATCAATATTATTAAGCTTGGCCAGGGTTTTAAGTGCTTTTGGTTCACTGAACGTAAGGTAATCGGTAGTCAATATCCGCCCTTTAATTCCTCTTTTTTCAAGTTCTTTTAGTGTCTGCAGGAGTGGTGTTATCCCACTCATTGTGATAAATGCTACACTAATGGAAAATTCCTCACAATTAAGTAATTCATCCTCTATTGTTGAAATGACTTTACGTCCCTCTTTATAATTATTAGATACAAACTGCGGCTTATATGCTAAGTTGGAAGAAACATCTCCGTTCACAAACGCTGTTAGATATCCATCTCTCATCAGAGCAAGCTGTTCTTTTTTCATCTATATATCCCGTCTTTCTGCGAAAGACACCAATGCGTCATGAAACAGTT
>JAUNBT010000343.1 GCA_030526985.1 Lachnospiraceae bacterium
TTAATAATCCCATTATCCAGCAGTAGTAATAATGCTCTTGCTTCATTTGTTGTATCGTTTGGAAGTGCAATGCTATCTCCTTCTGAAAGCTCATCCAGAGATTTCTTTGTTCCCGGATATATTCCGAATGGTTCGTAATGGATTTCTCCTACACTGACCAAGTGTATTCCTTTTTCTGCTAAAATTGGTTTTGCCTTTTCCAAAATCTCTGCATGTGGGGTGGGAGATGCTGCGATTTTTATTACCTTATTATCGCTGTCTTTTCCGCTGTCTGACGTTGCTGTACTTCCACATCCTAAGTGCAAATCAAACTTACAGCACATAAAAGAAGTGCACCAGCCATAATGAGATTCATTCCTTTTTCATGCTTCTGAAAAACAGTTTGCATCCTCACACCTGCAAAAATCCATGCAAGATTCGTAACCGGTCCTATAAAAGGTAGCAATGCACCTATTAGCAACAAAAACCAAAACGAACTCGAATATGGAAGAATATAGGAAGTTAGTGCTGTAAGACAAAAAATCATAACCTTCACGTTTGTTGCCTGTACTAAAAAGCCAGTCCAAAAATTGCATTTACTAATCGTTGATTTTCCCTGTCGTTTATTGTTCGAACACAATATATGTATTGCCAAATAGATAATATAGGTGGCTCCTACATATGATAGAATCCTAATTGAATCCTTAAACAGGTCTCCCAGGAAATATGCAATAAACGCTGAGCTAATTGAAACAACTGCATACCCGACAAATAGACCTTTCCATTGTTTGAGAGCTTCTCTTTTTCCAAACTTCATAGCAGCTGATAAAGAACACAAATTGGCTGGTCCAGGTGTTATTCCTGATACTATGCTATAAAATAGAAACGATGGTATTAATGAAATTGGCATATTACTTCTCCTTAAATTTGATTGATATTTTTTACATCGTACATAGCTGCCATTTCTTTCAGATTCTTTGCAGCATAGTAAACACTTCCCAAAACAGGTTTGCCAGTTCCTTTTGAAATATCATCAGCTGTGTGTGCGATACTCCCTTGTGCCAGAAGTATAACATCTACTCGGTTTGCGATTGCCTTAGCTGCATGAAATACTCTCTCATCCAAAACCTTTTTATCTGTGCCAATATTAGGCTCCACAAGATAAGTAATGATTTCTCCATTATGATTACTATTCTTCTGTAGCGTTTCTATCTTCTTTTTAACGCTTTCAACTGATGTTGAAATTGTTCCAAGTATGCCAATTCTCTTTCCTATTTTAACTGCCTCGTTACACATTCCTGATTCTATGCTGATAATCGGAATCTTTATCATTCTCGAAAGTTCCTGTACCCTGTCACACACAATACTGGCAATTACGCAGGCGCTTAGAATAATATCACACCTTTCACAAACCGCATTCATATACATTTTCACAATATCTGCCACAACCAAGGGCGATATGTTTTCTATTGAATCTACACTTTTTATAATATAAGGATTACTCTGTACATAAAATTCGACTTCTTCGCCAAACACTCTCTGTACAATTTCCTCGAGTTCAAATTCTTCATCTTCTGTTACACTTGTATGTACAATTCCTATCTTCATCCTATTAATCCTTTTTATCTTTCTCCTGTATTTTGATAAATTCAGTATACAATCAAAGCAAAATCTTGTATAATTCCAAAAAAATATGTACTGGTATAGTCTTTCACTATACCAGTACATATCATTTTAGTTAAACCAATCCCTGACTCTCCATCTATCTTTTGCCAAAAAGTCCTCTCTTGACATAGGGCATGGCATCATACGCAAGTAGTTTATATCCAATATTCTCAATTTCTTTTTCTACCATTGGAATATCTATGTCTTCTTCGCTTAGGATGATTGTTTCCCCCTTACTTGCAGAGGATTTCACCTTTTTAACGTTGAAGTTTTTACGCATTAAATCATTCATATGTGTCTCACACATACTGCACATCATCCCATCAATTTTTAAGGTTGTTTGTATCATAATAACTCCTTTTTTCCAGATGCTCATTATATACGGATAATATAATCAGCTTTTCTTGGTGCTGCTTCCTTTATACCTTCAGGCAACCCATATCCAAGTATTACATTTCCAATTCCAACATAGTCTCCCTTAATTCCCCATTTTTCCAAAAGTTTCTTGCCCTCATTGGATTCAAATACTTCTTTTGCCCGATAGATATAGCAAAAATTTACATTTACCGCATTCCTCATTTCACCTTTTTCTTCTTGAAAGGTACTACCAGCACGATTGCCGCAATGATAATACTTATAATACCAACCATCTCATTCCACGAAATTTTTTCATAAAAGACAACGACTCCTACCAGAATACCAGTTACCGGCTCAAAAGAACTGAGCAATGACGCTTTTATCTCTCCGCACAAATAAACACCTCTTTGAAACAACACAAGTGCAATTACTGTTGTCAAAACAGCAAGAATTACCTCTGCCATCCATGCTGTTGCGTCCATGTCAAAACGAATGCTTTTTATCAGGCAGCCTATCGTTCCTATTTCAATAGCTGAAAAGCACGCAATCCAAAAAGATAACACCAGTGGGTGTAGTTCACCTAGTCTGCTTTTTCCCAGGAGCACGATATAAAAAGCATAGGTTACCCCTGATAGAGCTGCAAGCAGGATTCCTTTTATGCTTGTTTGCCCTCCTGGGTGTATAGAAATAGAATTCCAACGATGCTGATACACATGCATAAAAACTGTTTTGCATCTGGTTGTACTTTGCAAAATACTGCCATAATAATTACAACAACGATTGGATATGTAAAATGCAGCGTTGT
>JAUNBT010000344.1 GCA_030526985.1 Lachnospiraceae bacterium
AAAAACGAATAGGTTTATATTGTGGAAGCGTTATTTGGCTTACTTTGATGTATTGTGTTTTGTTTGGTACATCCTATATTTCCATCCTTGATATGACGATTGATATGTGGGATAGTAAAACTTCAAGTGAACAGTATGGAACAGTGTTAGCCTTTTTAGCTTATGGAAATAGTATGAAAGTAGAAAAACCAGAAAATTATTCTGTATCAGAAATTGAAGAGGAAGCAACGAAATATAAAATGGAAGAAGGGTCTGATGAAGAAACTCCTAACATTATTGTTGTTATGAACGAATCATTTTCAGATTTATCATATCTGGGTGATTTGGAAACGAATGTTCCGTATTTAGAATTTTTCAATTCATTAGAAGAAAATACAATAAAAGGACATGTGGTAGTGAGTATCATGGGAGGAGGGACACCTAATTCAGAATTTGAATTTTTAACAGGGCATTCCTTAGCCTTTTTATCAAATTCTATACCGTATATACAATATATCCAGTCAAGCCATATCAATATGACTAGTAATTTAAAAAGCCAGGGATATTCAACGACGGCAATTCACTTAATGCAGGAAGTCAACTGGAGAAGGAATGTTGTATATCCATATTTGGGATTTGATGATTTTATTTCTATAGAAGATGTAGATTTAGAAAATGAAGAATTAGTGCGTAACTATATCAGTGACAGTGCAACATATAAACATGTGTTGGATTTATTAAATAATAAAGATGATGATGAAAAAATATTTGTTTTTGATGTTACTGGACAAAACCATGGTGGATACACATATGCAGGAACTGATTTTGAAACAGAAGTGGAGGTAATCGGGTTTGATTCTTCAGAAGTAAATCAGTATTTAACACTAATAAGAAAAAGTGATCAGGCACTGGAAGGTTTAATAGAAGAATTAGAAGAGTATGAGGAACCTGTACTTTTGGTATTTTATGGAGATCATTATCCAGGATTATCTGAAGAATTTTTTGACTGGATAAAAAGTGATGATGAGGATGATTTTGATTTTTTTCAAAAGGAATTTACTGTTCCATTCTTAATCTGGGCCAATTATGATATTGAAGAACAGGAAAATGTATATACAAGTCTCAATTACCTTGGTGCTTATGTACAGCAGATTGCAGGATTAGATTTATCTGGATATGATGAATTTAGATTAGAGTTATCGGAAACGATTCCGGCGATGAATGCCTATGGTTATCAGGATCAAAATGGAGTGTGGTATAATTATGATGAAGATAACGATGATGTTTATTCTACATTGTTAGATCAATACTGGAAATTAGAATACAATGAATTGTTTGAAACAAAAAAGAAGGTTGTGTCGTTTTTTGAGACTGCGGCGAATTAGTAGTATAAAGGTAATACGTAGTTTATAAAAGTATCGAATAAATCAGTAATGATTATACTAATCCAACATCCCATCAGGAGGCGATACCATGGCAATCCGATTTCCATTAGGCAATGATAATTTTCCAGAACTACGACAGCTCGGAAATTATTACATTGATAAGACAAATTTCATAAAGGAATTATTGAACGAAAGCTTTAAAGTAAATCTGATTACCAGACCCCGTCGTTTTGGAAAGACTCTTACGATGTCGATGTTGGAGGATTTTTTTGACATCAGCCGTGACAGCAGAAATGATTTTGCAGGACTTGCAATCAGTGAGGAGAAAGAATTATGTGAATCCTGGATGAATCAGTGGCCGACGATTTTTGTGTCCCTAAAAGAGATTCAGGGAAATACTTTTTCCATTGCATATGAAAAAATCAAACATTTGTTATCCGATTTTTGTGTGGCACACGACTTTTTGGGCGAAAGTGAAAATATCAGTGCTTTTGATCGTGCACTCTATTATCGTTTTATGGAAAAGCAGGGTTCCGAAGGTGAAGTGCAGGATGGTTTTTTCTATTTGACGAGAATGTTGTGTAATCATTATAAAAAACCTGTAATTTTACTGATTGACGAGTACGATGTTCCGTTGGCAAAGGCCAGTGAGCGGGGATATTATCCGGAAATGCTTGATATTATCCGTTCTCTGTTCAGCAAATCATTAAAGACCAATCCTTATCTTAAGTTTGCTGTTATTACCGGTTGTCTAAAAATTGCAAAAGAGAGCATTTTCACTGGCACAAATAACTTTGTCTCTGATACAATCTCATCCAACCGTTTTGAAGAATATATTGGATTTACAGATTATGATGTGCAAAAAATATTAAAAGATACGGGGTTTGAAAATCATGCGGAGGAGATGAAATACTGGTACGATGGGTATCGTTTTGGTTCTGTGGATGTCTATTGTCCATGGGATGTATTAAACCACGCAGCAGCTTTACAGGTAAATGAAAATAGCTCTTACCATTCCGAACGAAGAAATCCGACGTCTGTTCCAGACAACAGTAAAAAGCTGGTTCGAGGACCAGGTAAAGGCGACAGACAGAAAAGAGCTGTTTGACGCACTATGGAGTATGGATGAAGAAAAATGCTCAGACATTTTGTCAGACATGATTTTTGATACAATTAGTTTCTATGACTACAAAGAAGATTTTTACCATGCTTTCCTTACTGGTATTTTGTCTTTTTCGGGTTACAAAGTAAAGTCAAATAAAGAAGCGGGCGATGGAAGAAAAATGCCAGGAAGCACTCAGACAAATATGTGACAGAAGATATATGGAAGGCCTGGATGATGACTACGAGGAAGTAATTGGATACGGTATCTGTTTTTATAAAAAACGATGTATGGTGAAAGGGATGAGGCAGAAGGTATGAG
>JAUNBT010000345.1:0-2205 GCA_030526985.1 Lachnospiraceae bacterium
CTGTATCATTCTCTTTCTTCTCTGTACTCTTTCGTCCACACGCCATCGCCGCAATTGATTCTATTCATTTCCCCATTCTTTACACCTCTTCTCTACATTTCTTTATTGCATATTCCATCTTTTTACATTTTCTATTATATACTTTTCCTTTTTCATTTTGTGGAATAAGGTGTGAAATGCATACAAACGGTGTGAAATGAAGATATAAAAAAGATTATAAAAAGGCAAACAAGATTAAAGAATGTCACATTTATATCCAAAAACTTTAAAGTTTCCAACTGTATTATTACATAAATCGATTAGTTCAAATTGATGAATCATACTCATAATTCCTTTTTAATTTATCATATTAAATTAAAAAATCCCAGCAAACACAGTTTTTGTTTGCTGGGATCTCTTAATTATATTCAATATGAACCAAACTCTTTTAATTTATTTTACAAATTATATCCATCAAATCTTAGAAATCCACCTCTGTATCATAATAACAACACTTCAGTAACTTTTCCATCTCCTCTTGTGTTGGGATACGTGGATTCGATCCAGTACATGCATCTAAAATAGCATTTTTAGCGATTTCAGGAAGCCTCTCTAAGAATACTTCTTCTGGAACAAATCCTGTTTCTGTTGGGAAACTGTCTTTGCCGTATTTACCGATACAATGAGGAATGTTCAAATCATCATTCATTTTACGCAGATACGCAATCAACAGAGCAACTTTTTCATCGTCGTCTTTGCCACCCAGTTTCATCTCATCCGCAATCACGCCATAGCGTTTCTTTGCAGTCTCATCTTTCGCATTATACGCAATAACTTTTGGCAGATACATTGCATTTGCTGCACCATGAATAATATGTGCATCATAATCTGCAAAAACAGCACCTGTCTTATGAGCCATGGAATGAACGATACCTAACAGAGCATTACTAAAAGCCATACCTGCCAGACACTGTGCATTATGCATACTACGACGTTTTGCCATATCCTCACCATAAGAAGGAATTAAATCATCCTGTATCATTTTTATTGCATAGATAGCTAGCGCATCTGTATAATCACAATTTGCGGTAGAAACATAAGCCTCAATTGCATGAGTCAAAGCATCCATTCCGGTATGTGCTACCAGTTTCTTAGGCATTTTCTCTGGTAATGCAGGATCAACGATTGCTACATCTGGTGTAATCTCAAAATCAGCGATTGGATATTTAATACCCTTTTCATAATCCGTGATAATTGAAAAAGCAGTTACTTCTGTAGCAGTTCCAGAAGTAGAGGAAATTGCACAGAAATGAGCTTTCTTACGTAACTCAGGAATTCCAAATACCTTACACATCTCATCAAATGTGATATCCGGATATTCATACTTAATCCACATAGCTTTTGCTGCATCAATTGGTGAGCCGCCACCTACTGCAACGATCCAGTCGGGCTCAAATTTCAACATAGCATCTGCACCACGCATAACGGTATCAACAGACGGATCCGATTCGATTCCTTCAAATAACTCCACTTCCATACCAGCTTCCTTCAGGTTATTCACGATCTGATCAAGGAAACCATTTCTTCTCATGGAACTACCACCTGAACAAACCATTGCTTTTTTCCCTTTAAAAGTCTTTAACGCATCTAAAGCGCCTTCTCCATGATATAAATCCCTTGGTAATGTAAATCTTGCCATTGTTTACCTCCTAACATTATTTGCTACACGGTCAGTTGTATTTACAATTTAAAGTATAAAGCTCAATAGTATGAAAATCAAATATAATCCATGTATTTGTTGAATAATTGTGTGAAACAGGATATAATAACACCAAACGTTATGAAAGGCAGGTATGACCATGGAACAAAAGCGATCATTATCAGCGATAGATGTCGCAGCCATTCTACATATCAGCAAAAACACCGTATATGAACTAATCAAACGCGGTGAACTTAAATCCTACAAAGTGGGACGAAAAATACGATTCACTCAGGAAGACATTGATGATTATATTTCTCGCTCAAGATATGAAAAACAATTCCGACCAATAATTCCCGTATCCGTTCGAAGCAGTTTATTAAATGGTACGATTCCAGAAGGACGCGAATTTATATTAAGTGGTCACGATATGATTTTAGACATCTTATCCAACTATCTAAGGCAATATGGATATCGAGCCATGCGAACTTATGTAAATAGTTTTGAAAGTCTACTTTCTTTGTATC
>JAUNBT010000345.1:2215-2785 GCA_030526985.1 Lachnospiraceae bacterium
ATGTACACGCCGCCGCATCACATCTTTGGGATGGAGATTCAGATGAATACAATGTTGCTTATGTGCGACGCCTGATACCCGGCATTCATGTTACTCTCATTAATCTTTCTTACCGAAAGCAGGGGTTCTATGTACAAAAGGGAAATCCAAAAGAAATTCTTAATTGGAAAGATCTAACAAGACCATCCATAAAGTTCCTTAATCAGAAAAAAGGTTGTGGTTCCAGAGTTCTTCTGGATGAAAAATTAAGAAAAGAAAAGCTTAATTCCACAGATATTCATGGATATGAAATTGAGATTGCTTCTCATCTTACTTTAGCAAATGCCATATCAAAAGGTGAAGCAGATGTGGGACTTGGTTCGGAACGGGCGACAAAACATGTTGAGAATCTGGATTTTATCGCTCTTCAAGAAGAGCGATACGACTTAATTCTGAAAAGCGAAGCAATGGATTATCCAGAAGTCAAAACTATGCTTCAATTATTAAACTCCTCGAAATTCCGAAAGGAACTCTTGGATATTTCCGGTGATGATTACAGAGATCTTGGAAAAATCGTAGCTAAAGTTTAAG
>JAUNBT010000053.1 GCA_030526985.1 Lachnospiraceae bacterium
TGCTCCGGCAGCTACTACAACTGCTGCACCTGCTACTACAACGAAGACTGTAACAAAGACTTATGGCGGCAAAGCTTTCTCCGTTAAGAAATCAGGAGCAACTGCTTACAGCTCAAGTAACAAGAATGTTATCACGGTAAGTAAAGCAGGGAAAGCAACCATTAAGGGTATTGGAAAAACTGTGATTTCAGTAAAAACCAGTACCGGAACAACAAAGACAACTTACGTTGTAAAACCTGGAAAGATTGCTTCTAAATCATTGAAGCTTGCAGTTAAATCTTCCAGAAAGATTAAAGTTTCCTGGACAAAACGTGCCGGACTTGGTGCAACAGCTTCAAAAGCTTACTACCAGATTCAGTACTCTACCTCTAAGAAATTTACAAGCAGTACAACAAAGACAATGACTGTAAAAGGATCTGTTGTATCAAAGACGACTCCGAAGCTTAAGAAAAATAAGACTTACTATGTGAGAGTTCGTGGATACGACAGAACAAATAAGAAGGCTGGCTCCTGGAGTGCAGTAAAGAAGATTAAAACAAAAAAATAGTCTGATTTTCGAATCATCCGGCGCCCAAAAAAAAGACGGCATAGACAGTATTCTTACTGGCTATGCCGTCTTTTATAATGAACTTTTTCAAGACTAGTCGAGGGCAACTACGGCTCCTTCATAAGTCTCTTCCATGAACTGTTTTACTTCATCACTCTTTAAAGCAGAAACTAATGCCTGTATTGTCTCATCGTTTTCTTCGCCGGAGCGAACTGCAACGATGTTTCCGTAGGTTGTAGCTGCAAGGGAAGCGGCATCCTCGGTTACAAGGGCATCGGCTACTTTTAAGCCTGCTTCAATTGCATAATTTCCGTTGATGATTGCTACATCAACATCGTTAATGGAACGGGGAAGCTGTGCTGCCTCAATCTCAACAATATCTAAATTCTTTGGATTATCTACGATATCTGTCTTTGTAGCAGTAAGGTCTGCCCCTTCTTTTAAGGTAATCAGTCCCTGATCCTGCAATAAGAGAAGTGCTCTTGCTTCGTTCGTTGCATCGTTTGGTACTGCAACCTTTGCACCGTCTGCCAGCTCGTCTAAAGAAGCCGTCTGTCCAGCATAGATACCGAAAGGTTCATAGTGGATTGCACCTGCAGATACAAGGTCTGTTCCATTCTCCTCATTGTACTGCTCCAGATAAGGAAGGTGCTGGAAGTAATTTGCATCAAGGTCTCCATTTGCCAATGCTACGTTAGGCTGGACATAATCAGAATACTCTACCACCTCAAGCTCATAGCCTTCTTCTTTTAAAACCTCTGCGGCCTTGTTTAAAATCTCTGCATGAGGGGATGGACTTGCACCTACTTTGATAGTCTTTGTCTCACCTTCTGCGGCTGCATCTGTGCTCTCTGCTGCGTTGTTACTTCCACATCCGGCTAAAAGGCCTAAGGAAAGTACTAAAGTTAATAAAATAGCTGTGATTCTCTTCATTCTTTTTTCCTCCATTTTCTTATAACTGCTCAGCTTCAGGCTTAAAACAGTTACATTTTCTTAAAAGTTGCAAAAGTATATTTTAACGGATTCTTTTATCTCCGCCTCTTGCCATCTTCATACCGGCTTCCTGAATAATTTGGACAATAATTACCAAAATCGCTACGGTAATCAGCATAATATTGGTCTGATACCGATAATATCCATAGCGGATTGCAATATCACCAAGGCCGCCACCGCCTACAAATCCAGACATGGCAGAATAGCTTAAAACGGTTGTGACCGCCAACGCACCGCCTACAAACAGGGATGGCTTTGACTCAGGAAGCAGGACTTTATAAACAATCTGCCAGGAAGAAGCTCCCATAGACTTGGCCGCCTCGATGACTCCGGCATCCACTTCCTTTAAGGAAGACTCTACTACTCTGGCAATATATGGTGCCGCTGCGATAACTAGCGGAACTACCACCGCCGTCGGTCCAAGGGTTGTTCCCACAATGGCCCTGGTAAGCGGAATTACCATAATCAATAAGATTACAAACGGAATCGAACGGAAAATATTAATGAGAAATCCTAATATCTGCTGCACCGGCTGGCACGGCTTCACTCCGTCCTTATCTGTCACTACCAGAATAATCCCCATGGGAAGTCCAAATAAATAAGCTAAAAAGGATGAGAAAAACGTCATATATAATGTCTCTCCAATCCCGACTAAAATCATATTAACGACTTGTTGATCCATCGTTTATCACCTCCTCAAAACGAATCTGCTCTGTCTCCATGTAATTTACAATCCGGTTTGCAATCATCTCGTCTTCCGGAAGCTGGATAATCATCTGCCCCACTGCATTTCCATTTAAATTGCGGGACTCAGCAAACCAGATATTAATCGGTGCCTTGCACTCCATGACAATCTTTGAAATAATTGGTTCATAGGAAGAATGTCCATCAAAAATAATCCGGTACATCTTCTCATTTCCAAATGGCATCTCCTGGAAGCTTTCTGTGAAAATAAGCTTGCGTCCGATTTTTGACTTCGGTGCCGCAAAGATTTCTGACACCTCTCCCATCTCTGCAATCCGACTCTCATCAATAATCGCTACCCGGTTACATACCGCCTCGATCACAGACATCTCATGGGTAATAATTACAATCGTAATGCCAAGGTTTGCATTGATTTCCTTTAAAAGCTCCAAAATTGATTTGGTCGTAGTCGGATCTAAGGCACTGGTAGCTTCATCACACAATAAAACCTTCGGCTCTGTAGCCAATGCTCTTGCTATCGCCACTCTCTGCTTCTGCCCTCCGGATAACTGGGCCGGATAGGCTTTTGCCTTTTCAGAAAGGCCTACCATAGAAAGCAGATCGGCCGCCTTTTTTCTGGCTTCCTTTTTGGACATACCGGCAATCTCTAAGGGGAAGCAGACATTATCCAAAACATTTCTCTGGGATAAAAGATTAAACTGCTGAAAAATCATGCCCATCGACTGTCTCGCCTTGCGCAATTCTTTTTCACTCATCTCTCCCAAATCTTTTCCATCAAATATCACCCGTCCATCTGTTGGAACTTCTAAATAATTCATACAACGAACCAGCGTACTTTTTCCTGCCCCGCTCAGTCCGATAATTCCAAATATTTCCCCTTTGCGGATATCTAAGTTAATATCCCTAAGAGCATGGACCGTGGCTGTTTTTGTTACAAAAGTCTTTTCCAGATTTTTAATCCGGATAATATACTCCTGATTTTCCATGTTCATCTTCCTTTCTAATGCCAAATCTCTAATGCCAAATCAAGCGGATATTCGAAATCCACTTTGCGACTTTCTCATAAGGTCAAAAACTGGTAAAGCGGTTTTTTCCACTTTTTTTCGAATAATACATTGCGGTATCTGCTGCCCGAAATAGTTCCTCCACCGTTTTTCCCTTGTCTGGATAATAGGCAATCCCACCGGACATTTTAAGAAATGTCTCTTTATTTCCCGGCAGCATAATCGACGCTCCGCAAAGATAATTCTTAAGTCTGTCAATCTGTTTTGACAATTCTTCCCGACTTTCATATCCATAATAAAATAAGGTAAATTCATCACCAGACCTTCTTGCAGCAATCGACCGCATCGGCAGAATCTCCTGAAACGCCTTCGCCGCTCTCTGAATATAAAGATCTCCAAATTCATGTCCATAGGTATCATTGATCCATTTTAAATTGTCCAGATCAATCATAATCATGGCAGCTTCTTTTAAAACCTCATCTCCCTGATTTAAAATCTCTTCCATCTGAAATGCAAAGGCTCTTCGATTTAAAAGATTGGTCAAAATATCGTAATCCCGCTCCTGTTCTACTTTGCGAAGTTCCATTGTATCTTTTGTCACATCCTCCGCAAGACCAATGATCTTCTCCTTATTTTCATGTATGTTCATTCTAATCCAACAATCTCCGGAAGCTGTCGGAATTCGATAAAGATAATTGCCGCTTTTTGCATCGGATTTATAAATATATTTTTTCGTCTCCTCCATCTTCTCCACAAACTCTTCCATGGATACCATAGCACCCTGTTCCGTATCCATACAAAACAGGCGGAAAAAGCCATCTGTCAAAAACAGGCTCTCCTTCTCCCTATCGTACTCAAATCCACCAAGATCCACACTGGCCATAGAAAGAATATCTGCAAATTTTTTGGAGGATTCCAAAAGTGCTTTTGTCAAAGATTCAATGGATTCTCCTAATTCATCTACTTCGCGGATTCCTGTCTTTTTAAATTCTAACAGCATATCCTGGTTAGTTCGTCCTTTTGCCACCGCAATTGCAAGTTCGCGGATTGGCCATGCAATCCGGACACTGACAAAGGCAGCTCCTGCGATACTAATCAAAAATACAATCACCACCGCAAGAATCATTTTATGGAAAATACTATGAGAAAACGCAAATAAATCGCTTCCCCTCACTGTCCCGATGAGCGCCCATTTTTCATTGACAAAAGGAGTATTGGTATTATAAAGACTCATATACATAATGCTGCTGTATTTTTCCTCATCTCTATCACCGTAGTCATAAAAGCCCTTGTAATTCTCACTTTTTTGCGGAATCAGCAGTCCATCTTGATTGTGCCATGCCCTCTGCACAATAGAGCCATTTTCCACTGCAGGATCAAAAAGGCCTTCTTCTTCCTCCACGCCAATGACATAAGAGCCACCGGATTCTTCATTCAACTCCCGAACCGGAACTATCTTCTTCAAATAACTCTCTGTAATCTCGATTCCCAGTACGCCATAGACAGTTCCATCCTCTAAACGAAGGGGAATCGAATAGGAAATCACCTGGGTATTATCTCCATTTAGTTGATATCCTTTTGACCAATACCCTAAATCACTGGTGGACATCTCAGGATGATCTAGGGCTGCCTGATAAGGCTTATAAAAATAATCTCCATAGACTTCAGACTGAGAAAACATATAATCCTGACTCCATCCGGAGTCCAATGCAAGCCCTGATCCTTCAATTAAAGACCTTGGCATTCTCTCAATTAAGATATCCTTATTGGAATCGGAAAACTGGGAAGTCGGTTCATAATCCCGCAGATAAATTCCTTTTTTATCTTCTGGCACAGAAAAATCCAACTCCCCTGTATTTAGAATCACAAAAGCTCCCGTTACACTGTTTTGCCTCATCAACTGAACCAGCAGAGGGCAGGCTTCCTTTAAATATTGCTGATACAGATTCTTCTTGCTTCCAATCTGTTCAAAATCCTTACCCTGCCCTGCCTTTATCTGTTCTCCGATTTTATTCAGTTCTTTCTCTGTAAGTGTTAGATTGGACCAACGCTTTGTCATATAATCTTCCAGATAATTTCTACGGCTTATGACCTTTTCCTTGACAATATCAAGTGCGTTCTGATTCAGTCTCTCTAAAATACCTCCCCAAAACAGGAATCCCGCAAGAAGTCCAATCTGAAGCAGTACCATCACAATCACAGAAGTAAACACTTTTCTACGAATAGAGGAGCTTCCTCTTTCTCTTTTCACCAAATCACTCCATTGTCTCTGACAGCTGTTTTTCCACCTCTTCATACCATGCATCAAATGTCTCCTCGGTAAGATATGGTTTTACAGCCTTTTTGTAAGATTTCCCCTTCTTTATTGCCTTTTCCACTGATTTTCTGTCTTTTTCAGCCTGCTCTTGTAAAGCATTTTCAAGCAGACTTCGGATATCACTGCTGCCGCTGGTGGCTTTCGGTGTATACATTGTCGAATTGTTGACTGTATCTAAGGCAACACTTAACGTATTTATCACATTCTCGTCCTCTGCTGTCAATGTACTGAGCAATAAATCTTTGCTGTTCGCTTCCTTTTTTACAGGAAGATAACTGGACAAAGTAGAAAATGTCATATTTCTTTCACTATCGGTAAACCATTTTAAAAACTCAATGGAAGCATACACTTCTTCGTCTGTCTTATTCGTTACAACCATACCGGCGCCCTGCTGTACGGCATAGCTTTCCCCATCTTTGAACTTCGGCGATTCATAGACACCGATTTTAATCGGATACTGCTCTTCGTCACCCACTGACACCTCCGTCGGATAAAAGGAGGCACCGGAGCTGGAGCCAACATAGGCAATCACATTGCCCATCTGCATATCGTCGCTTCGAAATCTTCCTTCGCTGGAAAACCAGCCTTTCACATAAGGCACATAATAGCAGTCCCAAATCTTCTTCATCACTTCTCTGTCTAAATTAAGTTTTGTCTTACCATCCTCCACAGATATGATGTCGATTCCCAACTGCTTTGCTCCGACATAAATATAATTCGCTACGGAATCCCGACCAAAAAATGCCTTTCCCTCCGACCAGTCATAGTACTTTCCTGCCACTTTTACAAGCCCTTCGATTGTGGACAAATCTGATTTCTTGACCCCGGTCTTTTTGGCAAACTTCTTCCAATCCGTCTCATTTAAAACAAGGACCTCAGTTGCTTTTGCAATCGGGAAAATCTTGAGTTCATCCTCCTTATCAAATGCACCTTCCTCAATATAAGAATCTACATATTGTGCAAGCTCCGCTTTCGTAAGATAAGGACGAAGGTCTGCCACAAGCCCTCTCTCATTCACTTCATAGGCCGTGTCTGCATAAGCTGAAAAAATATCCGGCATCTCACTGGCACCTGCCTTCTTATCCGCCGCATCCATAACAACCTGCTGCAGTTCATAGACATCTCCCTGGGCATAGGTCTCTACGTAAATACCCTTCTCCCGTCCGACAGTCTCATTAAATTCCTCTGTCATCTCATCAAATGCTGTCTGCTGTGCGCCATTATAATAATGCCATAGTGTAATGGTAATTGGGTTATCCGGGTCAAGCTTGACTTCCTTTACCTGTTCTTCCTGTTTTAAGCATCCGGTAAACAGACACAGACAGGTCATGACGATGGCCATTAAACTCCCAATCTTTTTCATTCTCATCTCTCCACTTCTGCATATTTTTACTGGAAAATAGTCTTCTCTATAGTGTAACAAAAAATCAAAGTGAAAACAATATAAAAAGACGGATAAAAAGGTATAAAAAA
The DNA here is from genome assembly GCA_030526985.1 of Lachnospiraceae bacterium. Taxonomy (GTDB): domain Bacteria; phylum Bacillota; class Clostridia; order Lachnospirales; family Lachnospiraceae; genus SIG292. The sequence continues at coordinate 7,040 of JAUNBT010000053.1, forward strand.
TTATCCAAACGAAATCCCAAAAATAAATTTCAAAAAAATCATTTTACCTCTTGCATTTTATCTTTAGGTGTGATATCATTAATTCATCGAAAACAGTAACAGTTACTATTATTAATATCAACTTTTAAAATAATCATAACCAGATAAAATTTAAGGAGGAATTTAACATGAAAGAATGTCCACAGTGCCATTATCAGCAACCAGAAAGAGAAGAAAGAAACGTAACAGATTGCCCACAGTGCCATTACCAGCAGGAGGCAGCTCCAGCTAAAACAGAAGAGTGCCCATCCTGTTTCTATCAGGCTAAGAATAACTAAGACAGAATAGACAAAAGAAAACGAATAAAGGGACATTGCAAAAGTAAGCTATGAGCTTTTGCGATGTCCCTTTTCAATATTTTATCTAATTTCCGTTTCTTGGGTCAGTTTTATAAATGAGTTGCACTTGATAATGTCTAATATCTCTGCCTCATATTTAAGGGTATCGAGAAATGCGTTTTTCATATCTGCGATGCTATTTATATTGCCGGCGGCAGCGGCTTCAACTCCGCGGAAAACACGCTCAGTGTCAAGGGCAAAGTGTATATGCTCTCCCACAAAGGCCACGGAGGTCCGGGCACCTGCGGCCTTGTCCAAAGCCTCCAGCTGTTCCATGAGCTGAGGTGTCAGAACATAGAAGGCGTCATGTTGGCTGTCGGAGTATACGGCGTATTTCTCGCCCCACTCGGTGTTTTCAAGCTCTATGCCAGCGGGCAGCGCCTTCACGTCATACTTTCCGTTCCTTTTGACTTTACGCTCATGCACATATACGGCATTCTCCACGGCTTTGGCTTGTTGGACGATGATCCAGATGCCATCAAACAATTTTGTCCTGTCGGTTTCGGTTTTTAAGTCCCCGTCGTTGTCTCTGTATTCTTTTTTTTCACAGTGATTAATACTCACATTGGCTGTTGTGTAGTGCATTCCCTTAAATGTGCCCTCCACAAGCTGCCTTGCTTCGAACTCATTTCCGTCTTTGAACACGCTCGTGGCTTTCAAGACACCTCGGAATTTTTCATAGTCCTCATTTTTCTTAAACACCGTATATGGTCCAACGATGCGTTTGTGCTCGGCATCGAAGAACGCGCCAAGCCGGTCGTTTAGTAGCTGGGATTGCAGTCCATGTAGATTTGATTTCCATATACCGCCTCCAAACAACAGCACGGTGCCGATCAGAACCGTGACGATCCCGGCTACGACATTGCCAAACACAGCCATGAGTGAGCCAATCAGAAATGCGGCGATTCCGGTATATGTGATAACAGTGGCTACGTCGTGGAGCTTGCCGTAAGACGAGACAATCTTCCATAAGGTTTTGTCGTCCATCTCCTCCATATAACCACAGGAACAAGCGAACCCCCGATTGGGCAGCTCCTTGCCACAGCTTTTGCATACCACTTTACTCATACCAATTTTCCTCCTTAAAATGTCATTTTTACGTCGGCGCGTTTTGCCTCATCTGCCTTATAAAACTCCTTTGGCACTCTGCTGCCCGCAAGCAGTTTATCCGGGAATACGGCGATTTTTGTGTTGTAGGCGGTGACATTGGCGTTGTATACCCGTCTGGCCGCTTGCAAATGCTCCTCCGCATCACGAATGCCCCGCTGAAGTTCGACAAATACCTCGCTGGAGCGTAGCTCCGGATAATTCTCCGCCACGGCAAACAGCTGCCCGGAAACCTCTGTCATCCTTTGCTCTGCCTCGCCAAGCTCAGCCAAGCTCATGCCCTGACGCATAGCAATAATCTGCGTGAATAAATCCTTTTCGTGGGCCATATAGCCTTTGGATGCATCTAATAGTTTGGTGAGCATATCGAAGCGTTTGGTCAGTGCAACCTCAATACCACTCAGCGATTCCGTCACCTTTATTTCGCATTTTTTGAATTTGTTGATGGTGGATATACTCCAAATCACTGCGATGGCGATAAGTGCAAGTAAAAGAAATAGCTTGATCATAAAAAATTCTCCCTTCGTAAATTGAATTCGATTTCAAATGTTACATTTTTTATTCGGTTTTGAAGCTACTGCTTCCCGATGTCTCTGTATATAAACTGATTTGGTGCTCCGGCTGCAGTTCAAAGGAACATACATTCCTAAATGGTGCAAAGCGATTGTCATCACAGACGATAGACCCATATGCACCATCTATGGAAGTATAGTCGATCTCCACGCCCGAGGCTACACGCTGCTCATCTGTCATACCGAAGTATTGTAGACCACAGCCATAAATTTCATTAGAATCCCAGGTCGGGTCGCAGTGATAATATTCGCCGTCAATCTTGACAAGCAACCACATATGTCCGGATTCCGGGTCATCCGTCATGTGCCCCGAAACACGCAGACATTCCACGCCAAGCTGCTGCAAGGCAAATTCACACAGATAGGCGTAGCTGTGGCAAACCCCCTTTCCGGTAGAGAGTGCCTGATAGATTTCAATATCGGGATACAGGAATTTATCGTCCGTCATATTAAGACCGTCTAGCCATTCATAATCGTAGGCGATATGCTCGGCAAAGTACCCATAGACCGCAAGCGTTTTCTCAAGCTCGTTCATACCCGGATACACGATGACGCTGTTTATAATATTCAGCATCTCGTTGTCCATAAATGTCCGCATTTCTTTCTGCTTTGCTCTATCATAGGTATAGGTCAAATTTAAGGCGCTGTGGTCATCGGTGAAGGTGTCGCTCTCCACAAAAAACCAGTATGGGCTGTATTGAATCGCCGTTTGGACACGCAGATTTGCATCATAATCATCCGAAAGCTCGATGGTTTCTTTTTGAGAGAAGATTCCATCCAAAAAAGACTGGAAAAGAGTTATTTCTTCTTCCGACAAATATGCCTTTACATCTGCCTTGATGACATAGGGATTGATCTCAGAAAGCGCCGTGTAATGATATTGTTCAAACTGGCTGGTCACGCTGTTCCATGTGTATATGTAATTGTAGTCTGTGCCGTCATCGGATGCAAAACGCAGCCACAATTCATCACATCCGTCTCCGGTCAAATCTCCGGCAGTAAGATCTCCGCCGTAATAGCAGTTGTAATTCACACCGAGAGCCTCCATTTGAGCAAATAAGGTTTGTTCTTCGCTGTTATAGTAAAGAGCAAGACGGTTTTGGGATACGCATAAGGCAAGTTCAATTTCCTGTTCGCCATTGTTAAAGGTAATATAATCGCTGATAATCCCCGTCGTTCTCCAATCCGCCCCATCTTCCTGCTCTTCCTTGTAGGAATCGTCCTGTTCTGGCTCCGCTTCCTGCCCGGTAGTGCCGCAGGAAATTGCAGCGAACAGGAGGAACAATAGCCCCAGCAAAAGGACGAATAATTTCAAATTGCTTGTAATATGGTTTCTCTTTTCCATAAGATCAACACTGCACCTCCTATTTGCACTTCTGCCATAGATTTATTCCAAGTCATCATATTCTGATACCTCCTCATAAAATCATGTGGAGCATTCGTATTTGTATTTACATTTTATACTGTCAAATACAAAAAAGTGGCGAGAGTGTCAAAATTGACACTCTCGCCACAGATGGATTGTTATTGAAGGCTTATTCGCATTCGAAGCAATAGCCTTCACCCCGAGTCCAGGTGATTTGCCAGCCGCTGCCTGATGTTTTGTCCCGTAAACGTTTTATAGTACTTTTTAATGCATTGGTATTACCCTCCATAGGCTGTCCCCATACTTTCTCATATAGATATTCCCCACTGATATTGTGAGAAGGATGTTGTACAAAAATAAGCAGCAGCGCAAATTCTTTCTGCGCCAATAACAAATCACTACCGTTCAGCATTGCAATACCGGATGAAATATCAAGGGTGAATGGCTCCATATGGATCTGTTCCGGCACTCTTTTTGAGCGGCGGATCAATGCTTCCAGCCGTGCCAGCAGGATTGACATATCATAGGGCTTGGTCAGATAATCATCACCGCCGCTCTTTAAACCGCGCAAAATATCTTCCTGTGTATTTAGACCTGTAAGCAGCAAAACCGGGATTCCTGCGTTTATACTTTGACGCAGTTCTTTCATAAATTTTAGTCCATTGCCATCGGGCAGCATGATGTCCAGCACAATACAGTCAGGGTGGATTGTACCCAGCTTCTGCCGTGCTTGAGCTAATGTCAGAGCAGTCTCGATGGTGTACCCTGCCCATTCCAACATTCGTTTGTTGCCATAAAGGATTTTTTCATTATCTTCTACCAGTAAAACGAGCTTACTGTTTGTTTTCTCTGTTGTCATCTCATACACCTCAAAGTTGTCCTTGATAGACTGGAAGGATAAAGGAAACGGTTGTTCCGATACCCTCAGTGCTTTCAATTTGAATCGTTCCGCCGTGAGCTTCTACTACGGTCTTGCATAAAAATAGTCCTACACCGGTGCCGCCATCACTTACCCCCCGCTCAAATACATGCGGCAATAGCGCCGATGAAATACCGCTGCCGTTGTCGCGAACTTCAACGGAAATCTCGCCGCCGTTCCTAATAGCCGCAAGACGAATGGTATCGTTGCTTGTGTGAGCATTAGAATTTTGCAACAAATTGATGATGACCTGTGAAAGCAGGTCGCTGTTGCCGAAGACTGTAAGTCTATCAGCAATATCCGCTTCAATGCTGTTGTTCTGCTTGGAAAGCAATAACCGCATCATATTTACGGAGCTGTTCAGCAACGTAGAGTAATCCGTTTTCTTTTTTTCAGTGCTTTCGGAAATGACATTCAATGACAGCATACCTTCTACCATACGGGAAAGACGCATAATTTCCGCCTGTGCGTCCTGCAAAAGTGTTTGTGCCTCGCTGTCTACGGTCGTATTGTCTATTTGCTTTAACAGCCCCATGACCATTTGAATATTAACCGACACAACGGTAAGTGGTGTCCGCATTTCGTGGGAGGCATTTGCTAAGAATTGCGTTTTTGCCAAGCTGATTTGTGCCAGTACGGCATTTTGTTCATTTACCCGGCGTTGTTGTTCCCGGTATAGACGGACTTGAGCATACATCGTTGCCCCTAATCCCAGGCAGACGATAAGAAGGTCTGATAAATGGTTGAAAAAATAGCCACTCTCATCAGGATAGGGTACGACACTCTGCGGATACAAAAAGGCATATAGATACAGTCCTGAATATACCGCCAGTTCCAGCAGCGTTGTATAAATAGCGATTTTACCCTCCAGCATAAAGACGGTCAAAACCACAGCAAACACAAAAAAGACAGGTATACTGCCATAATATCCGCCAGAGAGAAAAAAGAGATAAGAGAATAATCCAATGAAAATACCGACGACGGTTATAAAATAACAAAGCTGATATTTCTGCGTTCGACTGGCAAAATAAATAAGCAGTGCAGAAAATACAGATGCTGCAAAACACAGTACCACCGTCACATACTCTCCGCCGGTAAAAGCGCTGCTAAGTCCTGTAATGAAACTGCCTACGCATCCCACCACCGCCAATATATTGAATATCCGTATCCGCAGATCGATATCCCTGTTAAAACAGAAATTAAGAAAATCCAATAATCTTCTTTTCATGCGCTTCTCCCCGTTTATCTTATAGAGCCTGTACGAATACCAGTATCTAACATATTTATTGTAGCATATACATATGCATATTGCGAATTAATTCTCTCTTTTTACATTGAAATAGTTAGGTCGCACTTCATAATGCGGAAAAAATTAAAGGGACATTGCAAAAGTAAGCTGTAAACTTTTACGATGTCCCTTTTCATTATTTTATTCTAAATGGATTCCGAAATAGTTACTATTGATCTCCGCTTCTTTTTAATATTTATTCTCTGGATTTGGCATAGACACATTTCCTGTTGGTGAAACAATTATTTTCATTCTTTTACTTATTGATGCCCCTGTTTTAACATTTCTCATCAACATCTTCTTTTATCACAGATGTCAGATTCATTCCTTTTTCAAGATTCTGATACTTTTTGACATCATCATTTTGTAAATTTGTACTTACATTTTCAACTTCTTGTGCCTGAACGAACACGCTGCTACAAGGAATCACACTTAAAAATAAAATAAATGTAACTATTTTTACTAATATACTTTTCATATCATTATACCTCCTACTATTGAATTACTATTTCCTCGCCATATTTTTCTTCAATTGTTTCGTCTGACATAGTATCAATTTCTTCATACTCTTCGCCGTCAATCGAAACATCCTTTTTTGATAATACCTTCTCATCATATGAATGGTCTGCATGTAATTGTAATTTGATTGTCTCTTGCCCTGCTAAATATCCAGTTCCTTCTTCTGGGAAAAAATACTCTTGTTCACCAACAGCAGATCCATTGTATACCATTGTTTTTCCTTTTAATGAAAAAATATAATCTTTACGCAAATCTTCATCACAAGTTCCAACAACCATGCTTGTAATTTTATTCCCAATCATTCTATCAAGAAAAACTTCTTTGCCTTCTGTCACACTAATTCTTTGATTAATTGTCTTTTCAAAACTACTGTCTCCAATTTCATTTTCAGAAAAAACAGTGTCTAAATCATATGCTTCTGACTCCTCACCTGAAATAAGATGAAAGCTCAATTTTACATCAACATCTTTCTTCTTTTCAACTTTGCCAACCGTGGAAAATGTTGCAATATAATTGTCTTTTCCATTTTCATGCATATCCAGATAATCCAGTTCTTCACCTTGGATACTTGCCGTTGCGACAACATAATCTATTTCTTTTCCGGTTTTCTGATCTACAGCAAATGCAATTGACATAATTTCTGTATCAATAGCACTATCCTGGATTTTTACTAATATTGATTCTTTGTCGTCTTCTATAGCAAACTTTTTTACTTCTTGTTTTGCCGAAGTCTTTGCATATGCATACATACCAACGCCAATTAGTGCTGCCAATATTACAATTCCCAAACAACTAATTATTTTTTTGTTTCTAATCATTGAGAACCTCCTTGCTTTAATTTACATGCATGTAATATCATTATATTATCACCTTTTTATATATATTACAATAAACTAATACATTTCGTTTCCCTTTCATTTTTCTTACGGAACCATTTTTTCTTTCCTTATTTTCTTGCACCAAAAAAATTAAAAGCAAAATAAGAGACCAACAGCCCAGACTTGATTTCGTCTACACTATCGGTCTCTTTCTCTTACCAGCTATCCTATTTTTCTATCGGCAACCTCTTTCCTTCAGAAGTCTTTCCACTTCTCCCATTTCCGGCATCGATTTCATAGCTCCTTTTCTTGTTGTCACAATGGATGAGGCTGCACTGGCCCCCTGAAGCATCCGAACCACCTGAACCGGCTCTAACGCATCTATGTCAAAATCAATCAGGCAGGCTAAACAGTAGCCAAAGAAGGTATCACCAGCTCCGGTAGTATCAATAGTTTTTTCCGTCAGAAAAGCTTCCTGTTTGATGTGCTGTTGATTCCAAAAAGCTTCACAGCCCTTTGCCCCGGCTGTTACTAAAATCAGTTTCACATGAAAATGATCCCTAAGATACTGCACCGCTTCATAAATATCCTCGATACCTGTCATAAATCTCAGTTCGTCTTCTTCTATTTTCAAAACATCGCACACGGAAACACCGTAGAGCATCTGCTCTTTTGCATCATTTAAATCATTCCATAATAAGGGCCGTAAATTTGGATCAAAGGATATCAGGCAGCCCTGTTCTTTTGCGATTTCTACCGCATATTTTGTGGCTTTTTTCACTGTGTCATGGGTCATGGACAAGGTTCCAAAATGAAAAATTCTGGCATTTTCGATCAATTCTTTTTTGACCTCATCTACTGTCAATGTCATGTCTGCTCCCGGATTCCTGTAGAAAGAAAAGCTGCGTTCCCCATGAGCATCAATGGAAACAAATGCCAATGTCGTGTTGTATATCTCAGTTACAATCAGGCCCGAAGTATCAATACCTGCATTTTCCACCGTTTCTTTCAAAAAAGTGCCATGGACATCGTCTCCGATTTTTCCAATAAAGGCCGTATGTCTTCCGTACTTTTCAGCCATAGCCAATACATTTCCCGGAGCGCCGCCCGGATTGGCTTCATACACCGGATTTTGCGAATCACTCTCACCAACAGGGATGAAATCGATTAACAATTCCCCTAAGGCAACAATATCATATTTTCTTGCATTTCTCATGGTTTTCCTCTCTTTTCTCCCTTACTCTACACTCATGGGCTTCATTTTATATAGTATCGTCCGGGCAATATTCGTATCCAAAGTGACTTCCTTTTTTTCCGGATAAAATCTTGTACTCAAAACCTTTCGGCCTCCATCAAGATAAATCTCCATGCTGGAATAGTCTGCGATAATACGAAGTTTTCTGCATATTTCAAGCTTTACCCGCCTTACGCTGCGCCCTCTGCCGATTTTTTCATTTTTAAATTCCAGTGTAAAGATACCATTTTCATAATTCATGCAAATGTCCTGGTTCAGGCAAATACAGAAAGGGCCATCTGTATCTGCGGTCAAGTCAAAGGGCAATGATACATTTACAGTTTCACCGGCACAGACTTCCCATTTGTCATAGCGGAGCTGATTGATTTCCTCAACAGGGTTTTGTAATAAATGACCACTTGCATTCGCCGTAACGACCCGTGGAAGAGTCAGACAGTGCTGCCATCCTAACTCCACAGTTGGATTCTCATATGGGCAGTCCGGCAGACCCATCCATCCATATAAAATTCGTCGTCCATCATCGCTTTCGAAGGTCTGTGGTGCATAAAAATCAAATCCGTAATCCCATTCTTCAAAATCCGTCAGCTGCTCTTCCACCATGAAATATCCCGAACTGTACACATTTTGGTGACAGTATTCTTTATGAGAAAGGCCTTGCGGGGAAATGCTCAGATATCTCCTATCATCTATGACGAATTCATCCGGACACTCCCACATATATCCAAAGTCCTGCACAGTCAGCCGCTTTTTGTAGGTCCATGTTTTCAAATCAGCAGACTCATAATAAAGAACACATCCCTGGCTTTCTCTTGTTCTTGCTCCTAATACCATATGCCAGACGCCATCTTCCAGCCATACCTTCGGGTCCCTCACATGGCAGGAACAATCTTTTGGATAATCACTGTTTTTCAGTAAAATGGATTTCGGGCTCATATGATGTCCATCCACGGTGGATACACTCAGCACATTTGCCTGACGTCCGCTGAGGATATAATCATGGTTCCCTTCTTCCTTTACATTTCCAGTATAAAACAGGTGAAGCTTTTCTTCATATACAACACTGCTGCCGGAATAAGCACCATTTTGATCATAGACAGAATCCGGTTCTAACACCATGCCGGTAAAATGCCAGTGAATCAT
>JAUNBT010000054.1 GCA_030526985.1 Lachnospiraceae bacterium
GAAAATGCAGCGGGATGTGAAAAAACAGATACAAAAAAAAGGTATCGGTACAAAATCGCAGCAGGCGTTAAAATTACAGCAGGAGCAGAACAAACAGGAACGAAAAAGCAAAAGCCGGGAACAAAAAGAAGCGGATCGGCTGCGTCTGTTTGAACTGAAACAGCAAAAGAAAAGAGAAAAGCACAAGGGGCATTAATGTCCCTTGATTTTCTTTACAGAGAGAAACAAATGTTATATAATAGATTAAAGTGCTTTTCTAAAAAAATCTTGAATAAGATATTGCACTTTTCAATAATTAAATATGCCTATATAAGTTCATGATTTGGATGAACGTTTCTACCAACTGCCTAATAGTTGACTATAGGATTTTATGCATATGCAGGAATCTGATAGTGAATTGTCAGGCAGTTTTTATTTTTACAGTCAGGACTTTTTATGTGGGAGTGTTTCTATGTGACAACAAATTAAAAAAATGAAAGAATGATAAATCAGGAGGATGGAAAATGGCTTCATTAAAAATTAAAAATGTTTCGTATATTGTAAGTTGTAATAGCGAGGACAGAGTTTATGAAAATGCAGACTTGTTGATAGAAGATGGTGTTATCACGGCGATTGGTCAGGTGGAAAAGATGGCGGATGAGACGATTGATGCCGCCGGATGCATTGTGTATCCAGGACTTGTGAATACCCATCATCATTTGTATCAGGTCTTTAGCCGGAACCTTTCCAAGGTTCAGAATATGGAATTGTTTGACTGGCTAAAGACACTTTATGAAATCTGGAAGAATCTTGACGGTGATATTATTTACCATAGCTCTCTGACTGGGATGGGAGAATTGATGAAATGCGGATGTACGACCTGTTTTGATCACCATTATGTATTTCCTCAGGGGTGTTCGGAAGGTCTTTTGGATCATCAGTTTGCGGCTGCAGATGAACTGGGAATCCGTATGTATGCTTCGAGAGGAAGTATGGATCTTAGCAAAAAGGATGGTGGACTGCCACCGGACAGTGTAGTCCAGACGGTAGATGAGATAGTAAAGGATTGCCAGGATGTGGTGGGAAAGTATCATGACAGGACAAAGTATTCTATGCACCGGGTAGCTTTAGCGCCATGTTCGCCCTTTAGCGTATCGGAAGATTTGCTGCGTCAGTCAGCTATTTTGGCAAGGGAACTGAAGGTACGTCTTCATACACATCTTTGCGAAACAAAAGATGAGGAAAAGTTTGTACAGGAGCGTTTCGGAATGCGTCCGTTAGCATACATGGAGTCTCTTGGCTGGATTGGAAACGATGTATGGTTTGCCCACGGAATCCATTTTAATGAGGAAGAGCTGAAACGTTTGGCAGAGACAAAAACGGGAGTGGCCCATTGTCCGATTTCCAACATGAAGCTTTCTTCCGGTATCTGCCGGATTCCGGAAATGTTGCAATTAGATGTCCCGGTAGGACTTGCAGTGGATGGAAGTGCTTCCAATGACGGATCGAATCTGTTAGAGGAACTTCGGGTTTCCTATCTGCTCCACCGCTTAAATTCCAGCAACAATGCACCAAGCGGTTATGATCTGCTTAAAATGGCAACTATGGGAAGTGCCCGCATTCTTGGCTGGGACGATGCAATTGGTTCCCTTGAATGTGGAAAAGCGGGAGACTGTTTCCTGATTGATACCCGGCGTTTAGAATTAGTAGGTGCAGATTTAGATCCGAAGTCCATGTTAGGAACGGTCGGTTTTAAAAGTGCTGTGGATTATACCATCGTGAATGGAAAAGTGACGGTCCGAGAAGGAAGACTTACTTCTGTAGACGAAGAAAAAGAAGCAGCAGATGCCGCTTCTTTTGTGAGAGATTATTTGAATCGTTAATTTTCTTTTAGATTAATTCTGGCTACGTCTGCTGCTTCTGATTTTTCTTTGCAGGAGCGCAGCGTAAGACCCAGAGAAGTTTTCAGCAGTCCTTTTTATTTTTCGTCAATTCTGTGATTAAACGGGTTATACTAACTCATCCCCGTTTGATTCAATCACTTTCTTGTACCAGTAAAAGGATTTCTTTTTATATCTTTTTAAGCTCCCTGATCCATCATTGTTCTTATCAACATAAATGAAGCCATAACGCTTTTTCATTTCGCCTGTTGTAAACGATACCAAATCGATACAGCCCCATGGTGTATAGCCCAGCAAATCTACACCATCTATCTCAACTGCTTTTTTCATCTCGTTTATATGTGCGCGTAAATAGTCAATTCTTGGCTGGTCATCACAGGTTCCGTCTTCCTTCAGTTCATCGATGGCTCCGAACCCATTTTCTACAATAAAAAGAGGTACTTCATAACGTTCGTATAGTGTAGCTAAAGAATATCGAAGTCCTACCGGATCTATGCTCCATCCCCAGTCAGAAACTTTTAAATAGGGGTTGTCCACAGAATTTGCAGTTCCTCCATTTAGATTGGTGCTGATATCTGCAATCGCATCTGCTTTTACAGTGTTTGACATATAGTAGCTAAATCCTAAATAATCTACTGTTCCCTCTTCTAATATTTTTGCATCTTCCGGCATCATGACAATCTTAATGCCTTCTCTTTCCCATTGTTTTATTGTGAATGCTGGATAATGGCCTCGTACATGTGTATCAGAAAAATGGTAGCGTTCATGCATGCATTCTACAGAGATTATCATGTCTTCTGGATTGCATGAATAAGGATAATATGGAACCCAGGAACACATAGCACCAATCATCATATCCGGATTAATCTGATGTCCTTTTTTCACAACCAGTGCACTTGCAACCAGCTCATGATGAGCAGCCTGATACATCACTTCTTTTGGATTGTCAAACTCTGAAAATTTTATACCAGAGCAGGTCCAGCCGAAGATATCATTGGAAGTATTGAACTGGTTGTTAATCTCGTTGAATGTCATCCAGTATTTTACTTTATCTTTGTAACGTTCCATAACTGTGGTTGCATACTTTACAAAGAAGTCAATTGTTCTTCGATCAAGCCAGCCGCCATATTCGGTTACTAAGTGATATGGCATCTCAAAATGACTAAGTGTCACAACTGGTTGAATATTGTATTTTAGTAATTCATCGAACAGATTATCATAAAATTTAAGACCTTCTTCATTCGGTGTCTCTTCATCTCCATTTGGAAAAATTCTGCTCCACCCGATGCTGGTTCGAAAACATTTGAAACCCATCTCAGCAAAAAGTTTGATATCTTCTTTATAATGACTATAGAAATCGATTGCCTCATGATTTGGATAATTCAGACCATTGATAATGCCGTCTGTAATCTCCCGCTTAACATTATGGGTACCAGCAGTCATAACATCTGCGACACTGATTCCTTTTCCGCCTTTATTATATCCACCTTCCAATTGATGGGCAGCTACTGCACCGCCCCACAAGAAATCTTTGTTTAATACACTCATTTTTTATCCTCCAAAAGTCTGGTTTTTATTATGTTGTTATGCTATAGTTTCTATGATTTTCTGACCTTTTTTAATTTCCCCGGTTATCTGTTCAATTACAACATTTTTACATTCTGCTGCATTGACTACGAGAACTGGGGTCACTAGTTTGTATCCCTCTGCTTTTATTGCTTCCCCGTCGATTTTTCCAATTGCCTCCCCAGCTTTTACCCTGTCTCCGACCTTAACATTAAGTTCAAAATATTTACCGCATAATTTTACAGTGTCAAGACCTATGTGAATTAAAAGCTCAGTTCCGTTATCTGCAGTAAATCCGATTGCATGTTTCGTGTCAAATACACTTTCTACGATTCCATCCACTGGTGCATAAATGGTGTATTCGCTTGGTTCTACAGCCAGACCAATACCTAAAAGTTCGTTGGAAAACGCTTCGTCCGGAACATCTGTTAGTTTTATTGCCTCGCCAATAAATGGGCTTACGATAGTTGCAGTTTTAGGAGCGGCTGTCTGAAGTGCTTCCTTTTCTGATGATTTCCTATTTGTTTTCACTTCACTTTTCGGATCGTCAAATCCGATAATCTGTATGGATACGATGGTCAGGATGATGGAAACCAAAACACCTGCAATCATGCCAAAAAATGAGGTTGAATTTTCCGGATTGATTGTATTTACAATGGTAAGCATGCCTGGAAGACCTGCATAAACATATTGTAAGGTCCCAAAGAGGCTGGTTATAACTGCCCCAATTGCACCGCTGACACATGCACAAATAAACGGTTTTTTCAATCTTAGTGTAACACCATAAATGGTGGGTTCTGTAATACCAAAGATACCGGTCACTCCGGCGGATAATGCAACACCTTTAAATTCTTTGTTTTTTGATTTGATGAAAACACCAAACGCAGCTGCCATCTGTGCTACTACAGCACAGGTCTGAAAGACCTGAAAAGTATCATATCCCTGATTTGCAAAGTTTGCCAGAATAACTGGTGTGATGCCCCAGTGAACTCCAAAGATAACTACTACTTGCCAAAAACCACCGATTAAAGCTGCTGCCACTGGAGGTGCGATTGCCACAAGTGTATTATAGCCTGCTGCGATACCGTTTGCCACTGCACTAGAGGCCGGACCAAGTAAAAGCATAGTGAACGGTACCATAATGATCAGGCAAATCAGTGGATTAAACAAAGATTTTACTGCATCTGGAAGGGTTTTGTTTAAAAACTTTTCAAGGTAAGACAAAATCCATACCAGGAAAAGAGGAGGCAATACAGTTGAAGTATAAGTGGTTGATGACAAATGAAACATCAAGAACTTGATATTTTCTCCGTCTGCAATTCTTGCAGCCATTTCTGACCAGGTAGGATTTACCAGTGCACAGCAGCATAGAACTGCGATGTACACATTACAGTTAAAGTGTTTTGCAGCTGTTAGCGCAATGAAGATTGGAAGGAAAGTAAATGGTGTCCATGACATAAAGCTTAGCACTTCATAGGTTCCGGTATTTGAAAATGATGGTGCTGCAAGATTAATCAAAATAAGTATACCTTGTAAGATACCAGCAGCTGCTAAAACATAAATAAACGGTGCAAATACACCAGACATGGTTTCTACAATCCGGTTTACAATGCTCTTTTTCACTTCTGCAGCCTCGGATTCGGTATAGCCGAGTAAATCTACAACTGTGTTGTAAACATCGATGACATGTGTTCCGATAATGACCTGGAATTGACCAGCATTTTCTGCTGCTGCAATAACACCCGTCATTCCGCTGACGACTTCTTTTGCATCTGCAGGAATTTCTTTTAGAATTAATCGTAGTCTTGTGGCGCAATGGGTTACATGAGTAATATTTTCTTTTCCACCGACTGCGTCGATGATGTCCCCGGCCAGTTTCTTGTAATCTCTGATTTTCGTTGACATAATTATCCTCCTTTTTAATGTGACTGTTGCTCAGCCGTTGTATGTTCTGTTGGCGAAATTATACATATTACATATAAAAAAAGCAACAAACCATAGAACTGTTGGTGGTTTGTTGCAGAAATTCTCAAGTATACACTTTTGTTTTTTGAAAATTTGTTTCAATTCGTTAAAATTATGAGTGGTTTATCTTTTCTTTTTGGTAAAGTATTCTTCCGGTGCATAGGTGTTCCAGATATCTCTGGCACTGAATTCATATTTATCATTTAATTTCACGTTTTCTTCATAATGGAGGCTAAAGACGATGGCAAACAGCACATCTATAATATATTTTACACCAATGATAAATTTAACTGACCACATATCTGAAAACTCATGCATTCGATCAACAGCATCTATGATAAATGTTTCATCTGCCAGTTTCCCTATCGTTGAATTCTCAGAATATGTGAGGGCTATGGTTTTGACTTTGCGCCGTTTTAATATTTTCAGAACTTTCACCAGTTTTTCATTTTCTCCTGTATGGCTGATTACAATGGCAATATGATCTTGTTCGGTCTGAAATGCAACCAGTTCCTGCAGATTGCTGGCATGATAGGTATTTGCAATTTTTCCGCAGTGAATAAACTGATTACATCCATAATCCGCAATACAAACATTTAAATCTACTGCATAAAAATCCACATAGCTGGCCTGATCTAATAGTCTGCTGACTCTTGTAATTTGCCCAAGAGAAATATCCTTTTTTGTTTTTTCCATTGTATGAAGATTTACATGATAAATTTTGTTCATGATTGTGATAGCATTCTCTTTTTCCACCAAGTGGATTTTTTCTGCTGAATACATTTCTTCTTCATCTGTATTGTTCTGAATGTCACTGATGTATTTCATTCTAAAATCAGGATATCCTTTGCAGCCTAGTTTTTGGCAAAATCTAGTCACAGCTGCCGCACTAGAATAAGTTGCTTCCCCCAGTTCTCGTGATGACATACTAAGAATACATTCCGGCTTCTTAAGGATATAATCTCGGATGCATACTTCTCGTTCCGTTAAATCCTTTTTATTTTTTAATGTCTTGATTAAACCCATAGCCCTAATCCTTTCTGCTTTTTTATTTCCCGTTCTTCCTTCCTGTAATTAGTAACACATATTATAGATATTTGCAAGAACTACTGCATACTGTACTCTTGGAATGGGAAGTAATACATAGAAAAATAAAAGAATCAGGAAAACCAGTTGCACACTGGAAAAGGGCAGTGTTATACTTAAATTAAGTTGAAACATTTTACAGGGAGGGGGCATATCCGATGTCTTATACACCGTTGCCAATCGGAGTGGATGATTTTGAAAAATTAAGAACGAACGGTTATTACTATGTGGATAAAACCGGTATGATCAAAGAACTGATTGATAAAAAGGGAGAAGTGAATCTGTTTACCCGTCCCCGTCGTTTTGGGAAAACACTGAATTTGAGTATGTTGCAGTGCTTTTTTGAAAAAAGGGAGGAGAAAAAGAGCAGGAAGGAATTATTTCGTGGTCTTCAGATTATGGATGCGGGGGAATCTTATACCAGCCTGCAGGAGAGATACCCGGTCGTTATGCTTACTTTAAAATCAGCGAAACAGCCTTCCTATGAATTGGCTCATGCGTGTCTGATTGAGGCAGTCGCCAGGGAATTTAGAAGACACAGATTAGAGGGGAAATTAAAAGACGGTATTGCGAAAGAAAAATATATCCGTATCATGAATGAAAAGGCATCGGAAAGTGAATATTTGACCTCCCTTGCATTTCTAACAGAGTGTCTTCGGGAAGTATATGATCAGAATACAATCGTACTGATTGATGAGTATGATGTGCCTTTGGAAAATGCGTTCTATGCCGGATTTTATAATGAAATGACAGCTTTTATCCGTTCTTTATTTGAATCTGTATTAAAATCGAATCCATATCTGGAGTTTGCGGTTGTAACCGGGTGTTTGAGAATCAGTAAAGAATCCATTTTTACCGGACTGAATAATTTGGAGATTAACTCTGTGCTAAGCAAAGAGTATGGAGAATACTTTGGATTTGTGGAAGAGGAAGTAAAGAAGCTGCTTTCTTTTTATGACAGGGAGCAGAAGATGGATATCATGAGAGAATGGTATGACGGATATCTTTTTGGTGATGCAGCTGTATATAATCCATGGAGTGTCCTAAAATATACGAAAGATTTAAATGCTGATTCTGATGCTCTGCCTATGGCAGCCTGGAGCAATACCAGTTCTAACAGTATTATAAAAGATCTGATTTATCGTTCAGATAAAGTGGTGCAAAGAGAGATTGAGCTGTTAGTCTCCGGACAAACCATTGAAAAGCAGGTTCACGAAGAGATTACCTATGAAGATATTTATGCGTCGGAGGACAATCTGTGGAATTTCCTGTTCTATACAGGGTATTTGAGACAGAACGGGAAAAGAATGATGGATGATAAGATTTATCTGGAGCTTGCGGTTCCAAACCGTGAGGTGAGAACAATCTATCGCAGTCAGATTGAAAACTGGTTCCGGGATGAGGTGAAGGTACAGAATTTAAGTGTTTTGTACGATGGAATGTTGACAGGAAAAGTAGAGACATTTCAAAAAGAGCTGACGTATCAGCTACAGAAAACAATCAGCTATATGGATAACGGAGAAAGCTTTTATCACGGCTTTCTTCTGGGATTAATGGCGAATTTAAAGGAGCATTTTATAAAATCAAATCGGGAAGCGGGATTTGGAAGATATGATATTTTGATTTATAGTCTGGATGTCAGTGTTTCACCTGTTATTTTGGAACTGAAAACGGCAGATAAGTACAGCGGATTAGATGACGCATGCAGGCGGGCTTTGAATCAGATAGAACAAATGGAATATGACAAAGATTTGTCGGAAGAGGGTTATACAGAAGTAATTTGTTATGGTATTGGATTTTTCAAAAAGCAGCTGCGTATTCATATGAAACGCAGGAAGTTGAATGATTGATTTTGAGGAGACAGCCAGAGCCTATTTGAAGGACTTTGGGAGGAATGGTTTGATACAAAGCTGTATCTGATAGGAAAAGGTACTCCATTGATGGAAGAAGGTTATGAGAGTGTTTTTCAGAGCCTTTCTAAAGAGAAACAAATGGAACTTATCAATAAATGAGAAGATTTTGTAAAGAATGCAGGGTTATAATAGGATTGTCAGATGTTTTGAAATCATTGAAGTATTAATGACTTTTAATGGTTACAAATGATACAATACCTATATTATAAATTTCAGTATGTAAAAAGATAATTATTTTACTTGAAAATAAGAAAATGATTGCGTTTGACGAAAAGGGAACTCTAGAGAATCTCAAGAATTTCTTTATAATATGCAAAGAAACGGAGCGCCAAACGCAATTATAATTAAAAGTAATCGAAAGTTAATTGTTAGTTAAAATAAGGAGAATAACTATGGAACGTGTTTTAATTGTAGATGATGAAAAAGAAATCGCTGATCTTCTTGGCGTATACTTTGAAAATGAGGGATTTGAAGTATCAACAGCTGCCACAGTTGCAGAGGCATGGCATAAAATCACGAGTGAGTCAATTAGCATAGCGTTGTTAGATATTATGCTTCCCGATGGAGATGGGTTTTCTTTGTGCAAAAAAATCCGGGAGGAATATTTATTCCCTGTTATTATGCTAACAGCCAAAAGTGAAGAAATGGATAAAATTACAGGATTGACTTTTGGAGCAGATGATTATGTAACTAAACCATTTCGCCCGATGGAGGTTGTTGCACGTGTTAAGGCACAGCTGCGGAGAACAAATCGTTACAATCGTTCTCAAGAACATGAGGAAGATAGTTATATGAATGATGGGTTGGTTTTGAATGTAAAAGCTCATGAATGTTTTGTGGATGGACATTTACTTAATCTTACTCCTACAGAGTTTACAATTTTACAATACTTATATGAACATCGTGGCGAAGTAGTTAGCGCAGAAGATTTATTCCACGAAATATGGAAAGATGAATATTTTGAAAAAGGTACAAATACAATAACAACGCATATTCGTCATTTACGTGAAAAAATGAATGATACAGAGCAACCACGTTATATTAAAACAGTATGGGGAGTGGGGTATAAAATTGAAAGATAAAAAATGGAAACAGAAACCATATCAGAAAATTATTAGGAAAATGTATATGCAAACTTTACTTGTTGCAGGAATTGCAATTTTAGGTATTTTCTTTCTTCGTTCTGCAGGAGATGGATTTATTGGAAATTGGATTACATCACTTTTTTGTCGGCTATATCACGTGGATTGGGAAACTGGTGTTTCACTCTATTGGCATTATGTACGTCAGTACTATTCGGATTACATAGTACTTTCAGTTGTCATATTATTTCTTGTTTTTTTTCGTATTCTACTTTCAGGATTTACACACTATTTTGATGAAATCATTAATGGAATTAACATTCTTACAGACGGAACTGATACCAAAGTTGAAATGTCAGAAGAACTTAACTTTGTTTCTGCGAAGTTGCAACAGGTCAAGGATGAACTGGCGCAGCGTACAAGAGAAAAGGAAGAAGCAGAAAAAAGAAAAGATGAATTAATTGTTTATCTTGCTCATGATATAAAAACACCTTTAACTTCTGTAATTGGTTATTTGGATTTGCTGGTTGAAAATACAAATATTTCATCAGAACAGAAGTCTAACTATTTACGAATTGCAAGAGACAAAGCATTGCGATTGGAAATGCTCATCAACGATTTTTTTGAGATTGCTCGTTCTCATGTTCAACAAATGAGTCTTAATAAGAGTATGATAAAAATCTCTTATCTTATGGAACAGGTTGTTGATGAAGCTTATCCGCTTTTTCACAAAGCAGGGAAAACGGTGGAAATGGATATTGACGATTCAATACAATTAAGGGCGGATGCACAAAAAATAGCTCGTGTATTTACCAATTTGTTAAAGAATGCCATTTATTATAGTGAGGGAATAGAGCCCATTTGTATTACAGCTACAACCATTATGAAAAATGTCAAAATCGAGTTTTCAAATGCCGGGAATATTGGTCAGGAAGATTTGAAACATATTTTTGAAAAGTTTTATCGTGTAGACGATGCAAGGCAGACAAAAACAGGTGGAGCAGGTCTGGGACTTGCGATAGCAAAAGAGATTGTACAAGCACATGAAGGTACAATAACAGTGAATAGCCAAAATGGACATATTACTTTGACAGTACTTCTCCCAATTAACAACGAATCTATGAAAATGTAAGGGAAAAATACAGAAACTCTTAATTAATTGATTAGGAATTCTCAGCAAAAAGCACCTCCTTGTTTGATAGAATGAAAACTATCGAATGAGGAGGTGTTTTATGCTATTTATTATGGATAATCTGAAATATATATTGGCAGGAGCTTTTGTGACTGCAATATGGTTAGTTTTACAGGAAACGTTTTGTCGAATGAAGGGTAGACGTACATGGTGGTTTATCCTTTTATTAAGATGGATTATGGGTATTTATTTGACCTTTATATTTACGTTTACTATTTCACCGGTGTATGGTTTTTCGTTTCCTCATTTTAAAGGGAATATAAATCTTATTCCATTTATGGTTTTCAATGCATTACCAGAGGGAATGATGAATTTTTTGGGAAACATTTTTATGTTCATTCCTGTGGGCGCTATTTTGCGTACTCTTACTGGAAAAAAACAAAGACCATTACAGATTTTTATAGGAACAGGGATATCTCTCCTGATTGAAGTATTACAGTTATTTAACATGCGAGGAACAGACATTGATGATGTTTTGCTGAATACTTTAGGAACAATACTGGGATGGTTGTTTGTTAATGTGATTTACACATTAGGAGGCTATGATAGAAAAGAAAAAAAAGTTACGCACAAATATCCAAGGCGTGTTTCTAAGGTGGGTTCGTTGGTAGTTCTGGCGGTTATAGTTGTTATGTTTGTTGGCTTCGACAGTTTCTATTTAGTACCAGAATCTATAGACAACAAATCTGTTCCTGTAGTAGCCACGAATGGGATATTAATATGTTTAGATACTAATGAAATTATATGGCAAAAAGAAAGTCAAGAACCTGTTGCTCCTGCCAGTTGTGTAAAAATCCTAAATGCACTTACTGTTCTTAAATATTGTGATGAAGAGGAATTACTTGTTGTTGGAAATGAAATAAACCTAATTGCTGCAGACGCTTCACGTGGTTATTTAAACATAGGAGCTGAATTGACTGTACGTCAAGCATTAATTGCAATGTTGCTTCCGTCTGGCAACGATGCAGCTTACGCACTTGCAGTTTACACTGGGAGAAAAATAGCTTCTAATCCGGATATGGAGATAGATGGTGCTCTTGAGATATTTGAAAATGAGATGAACTGTATAGCAAAGGAACTGGGAGTAAATGATTCAAATTTTTGTTCACCCGATGGATATGATGTTGAAGGGCAATATACTACAGCTTATGATCTTGCACTTATAGGAGAAGCAGCATTAGAAAATAGTTTGATAAGTGAAATTGCAGGAATGGCATATTCTCATGAAATATGGCGGTCAGGAGAAACCGCAGAATATACAAATACAAACGAGTTATTACTCCATGATAGTCCTTATTATCTGCCGGATTGTACAGGTTTAAAAACAGGAACAAGTACTCAGGCAGGAGCTTGTTTAATTATGTCATTTACGGTCAGAGAAAATCATTATATAGGTGTCATTATGGGAAGTACGAAAGAAAAACGCTTTGATGACAGCATTCTGCTTTATAAGACAATTCTTGAATATATGGAGTGAAATGTATGAAAAAAGATAAAATGTCAATGGATAAGAAACGAAAACGAGTAGTTGAAATAAATGTAATAGTAAAGCCTTTTTCTTTGCTAAGGGGGTCAGGGGGATATTCCCCTTGCAAGTCATTTTTGTAACTTTTTTCGTTAGGAAAAATTGCAAAAATGAAGCCTGTGTGGGAACACATGCAGTGCTTGCTATGCAAGCTGTGGACGTCCACAGGCAGTGCTTGCTATTCTTCTGCAAACTGCCTGCCGGAAGTTTGCGTGTTGCAGGAACATAGGTGACTGTTTTGCAACACAAAGCGATAGAGCAAAAGATAAGATTAGGCACTGACAGATTTCAGTTACCATTCAAATTCACACAGTTAGAGAAATAAAGGCTTTTGTTAAAACAAGAAAAAATCTACGAACATATTTTTTGAAATAAGAAGATTTTTTGCATATTTAGAGTTTATAATGGACTGGATGAGTGCCGGGGAGGTGAGACATGGATACGGCACACCGCAGAAGTGAAATTGTCAGTATCCTGTCCACCAGACGATTTATCACGTCAAAGGAGCTGGCACAGGAATTTCATGTGTCTGTCCGTACAATACAGAATGATATTCTTGCACTCTCTTTTGATTATCCGATATATACAAAAGCAGGAGCTTTAGAAAAATATTTGAACAGAAAAATCAATTTCACAAAATCACAATCCGGAAGAAATTCATTCTGTTTTACAATTCGGAACAGAGAAAATTTAGAAAGGATTTTGCATGATAGATATTACAGCGGAAGGGCAGTTACAGACCAATAATTACAGGTCTGTACTGTCCTTTTTGTGTGTAAAAAGGAAGGAGCTTAACGAGTGTCAGAGAACAGAAAGTATTATTATCTCAAGCTGAAGGATAACTATTTTGATGATGATGTAGTTGTACTTCTGGAGAATATGCAGGACGGTATTTTATATTCCAATATTCTCTTAAAGTTGTATCTGAAATCATTAAAAAACGGAGGGAAATTGCAGCTTGATGAAAACATTCCATATACAGCACAGATGATTGCAACGATTACCAGACATCAGGTAGGAACAGTAGAAAAAGCCATACAGATTTTTATGCAGCTTGGTCTGGTAGAACCGCTTGATAATGGTGCATTATACATGAGCAACATAGAACTGCTGATTGGGAAATCGTCAACAGAGGGAGAGCAAGAAGATTAAGGCAGTATTTCGGAGCAAGGGTATGAGTGGCAAGCCGATTACCAGTAATACCGTCTATGGCTATTTAAAGGGCGAGGATGGTGGTTTTATTGTTGATGAAGAAGCTGCACCTGTTGTAAGACTGATTTACAGTCTGTGCCTTGCAGGAAACGGGCCGACAAAAATTGCCCGTATGCTGACAGAACGGCAGATACCGACACCGGGTACTTTGGAATACCGGAGGACAGGAAGCACCAGAAGATATTACCCTGACTATCCATGTAAATGGTCAACCAACACGATTGTACACATCTTGGAACGAAAGGAATATCTTGGACATACCGTAAATTTCAAAACAGAAAAGGTATCCTACAAGGTAAAGACCAGCGTTGAAAATCCGGAGGATAAGCAGGTAGTGTTTGAAAACACACATGAGCCAATCCTTGATGTGGAAACATGGGAGCGTGTGCAGGAGTTACGCAAGCAGCGGAAACGTCCAAACCGCTATGGAGAGGTTGGTCTGTTCTCAGGCTTACTGTTCTGTGCTGATTGTGGGAGTCTTATGTATCAACAGCGTTACCAGACGGAGAAAAGGAAGCAGGACTGTTATATCTGTGGTCATTACAAGAAACGTACCAAAGAATGTACGGCTCATTTCATCCGTACTGACCTTCTGATAGAGGGTGTAACAGATAATCTTCGGAAAGTAACCGGATATGCGGCAAAACACGAAGCAAAGTTCATGAAGTTACTGATTGCACAGAATGAAGATGGTGGCAAACGAAAAAATGCAGCAAAGAAGAAGGAACTTGATGCTGCAGAAAAAAGGCTGACAGAGCTTTCCAGTATCTTCAAAAGACTGTATGAGAGCCGGACAGACGAGAACGGCATACGCAGACAGGATATAGATATTTATTACAGCTTTGTAGGCAGGGTTGACCTGCCGGAATAACGCCGAACTGTCTGGAAATGGCATAAAGAGCCACCAGACAGGCAAGGCAAAATTTTTTTACACTTCTTATACTTCTTTATCACACCAGAGCAAATTATGTGGAGAAGAAGTTTACTATTCAAAATGCAGAATGGTATTTTCATCTTTCTCCGATTAAACAGTGGTATCAGTATCCTTTGACCTGGTTTCTCGTATTGGTCGCAGTACTGGTAAGTTTTCTCGCATCTTCTCTGGTTCTTTATAATTACGATCTTCGCAGTACAAGAAAAGAGTTGGAAGAGATGATTGTAAATGATCCATTGACAGGAGTGCTGAATAGGAGAGGATTATTCCATTATTTAAATACACTTACAATAGATCCGGACGAGAAATTTCTTTTGTCTTATGTGGATTTAAATCATTTTAAGCACATTAATGATACCTATGGTCATATTGTGGGTGACCAGAGTCTTTTGCAATTTAGTAGAGCGGTGCTGGAAAATGTAGAAAAAACAGAGTATACCTTCGCCAGGATAGGTGGAGATGAGTTTGTACTGATTATGAATCGTATCAGTGATACTTCGGCAGCGGATGTCTTCTGGGAAAGTGTATCAAAGAGTCTGACTTCTACCAGTCTTCCATTTGAGTTAACATTCAGTGTCGGTACGGCCCTTTATCCGGAGGAAAGTCGTTCGATTGATGATCTGATTCACATTGCCGACAGACGGATGTATGAGATGAAAGAAAAATTCGAAACGAGAGAAAAAAATGAATGAAAGAAAATTGAAAGGTGATAGAATGCAGAGAAGTAGTATAATGTAAATGCTAATATTATTACGTCATCAAAAGGAGGATAAATGTATGAAGATGATGAAAAAAATGTTAAGTTTCACATTGACTTTGGCACTGGTCTTCGGAATGGTGTCAATCGTAAGCCAGCCAAAGAAGGTTATGGCACTGGATTCGGATCCCTACATCCAAAAGAATAACACAATTGTGGTGAATTTTCCGGGACAGGATTACTGGGACAACTTGTATTGGTTTAATGTATCAAACAAGCAGATTCCAAAATCAGTGAAAAAACTGAAATTGAAGTCTTCCAATAAAAATTGTGTTGCAATAAGCACACATTCAAACGGTCGTGATATCGTGTTAAGTGCCAGAAAAAAAGGGACGGCAACTATAACAATCAGCGGAACGGCAGGAAAGAAGACTTACAGTTATAAAGCGAAAGTAAAAGTGGTCGGCTGGACCAACCCTGTTTCAAAGGTTAGTATCAATGGAAAGAATTATGCATCGAAAGTAACAAAGAAGAATCACCGGATGTATACTTTAAAAACAAATGACAATACAATAAAACTGTCTGTAAAAGGAAAATCGGGATATAAAGTAAAGTCCTTAAAATATATTTACAGTTATAAAGAAACGAACGCAGATGGAACAACAAAGACAGTCAGCAAGACAAAGAAGATCAAAAACAATGGGACATTTCAG
The DNA here is from genome assembly GCA_030526985.1 of Lachnospiraceae bacterium. Lineage (GTDB taxonomy): Bacteria > Bacillota > Clostridia > Lachnospirales > Lachnospiraceae > SIG292. The sequence goes on from JAUNBT010000054.1 coordinate 15,766, forward strand.
CGAGTAACAGACAGAGAATTAAGTGATGAGAGAATCGTTGTATTCTTCTCGACTGGCACATATAAGAATCTGTGGGATCACATGACTGGTCCTTCCAAACAGGACGGTCCAGGAGTAGGTATGACCATATTTTTGGAAAACAAGAATAATTAAATAGAGACGGAATAGAGAAAGGGGCTGTTTTACAGTCCCTTTTTCAGATAGAATCTCCTTTCTTTTACATTAAAAAGAATAACAAATATTTTAAATATGAATATTGTTATATATCTAAAATGAGGTATAATCATTGTATCAAAATAAAAAGAAAGCTGATAAACAAATGAATAAATTGAAATCTATGATGACAAATTCGTTCGATAAGACAGGGATGTTTTTGATTGTAATTTCTGCCGTATTATTTGGAATGATGCCGATGTTGGCTAAAATAGCATATCAATATGGGAGTAATGCGTATTCTGTAGCTTTTGGACGTTTTTTTATAGGAAGTATGATTCTACTGTGTATTATAAAAATAT
>JAUNBT010000346.1 GCA_030526985.1 Lachnospiraceae bacterium
AAAACCGTAGAATGTTTCAGGGATTTTTGCACAAATATGGTATCTTACCCGATGCGCAAAAATTCACAAAAATAGGGAATAATAAAAAGTTTCATTAGAAATCTTCTTTTTAAAAATGGTAAAATAAAGCCAGTAAGAAAAGGAGGCATTTTACGGATGAAAAGAATTAAAGCAGCCTGTTTAGAGCAGACAATCCATTTTCAGTTAAAGGACGATTTAGGACCAAGCGGAGCAATCCGTGCAGTGAAAGAGGAATATGAACGCTATAAAAAACAGCTGGATATGAAACGTACCAAATACAAGATCGTGGAAGAGGTTACTCAGCCCGATGGTTCTATCATAATTAAGATTAAGAAGCAGTATAATAACCATGACTGCGGAGAATACTTAGACGATTAGAGAGTCGTAAAAAAGAAAGGAATTCTGTAATTCATTGACATGAAACAGAGTTCCTTTTTTGTTTTTTGGTATGTTTTAATAGGAAAAATCTATCTACATCGAAAATAAGAATTGACAAAAGGAAAAAGACAGGGGACAATAAAAGTGTCAAATAAGCAAATTCTTAAATAAACATATTTTTAAGAAGAATATTTGCTTTTGAGAGGAGGTTTTTTATGAATATGAATTTATTACTTGGAATTATGATTCCATTTGTGGGTACGGCGGCTGGTTCAGCCTGTGTTTTCTTTTTAAAAAAGGAAATCAATCCTTTGGTGCAAAAGAGTCTCCTCGGCTTTGCCTCTGGGGTAATGGTCGCCGCATCTGTCTGGTCCCTTTTAATGCCTTCTATGGAGATGTCGGAAGGGATGGGGAAGATGGCTGTCGTTCCAGCGGCAGTGGGATTTGCCTTGGGAATTGGATTCTTACTTCTTATGGACCGGATTGTCCCCCATCTTCACTTAGACCAGGAGGAACCGGAAGGTCCGATGTGCAGTCTTGGTAAATCAGCGATGCTCGTATTGGCAGTCACGCTTCACAATATTCCGGAAGGAATGGCGGTAGGTGTTGTTTTCGCCGGAATGATGGCGGAAAATAACAGCATTACCATGTCTGGCGCCTTTGCGTTGGCAATCGGAATTGCGATTCAGAACTTTCCGGAAGGAGCGATTATATCCCTGCCGCTCAAAAGCTCCTGTATGAGCCGGAGCAGAGCTTTTCTCTATGGGGCAGCTTCTGGTATTGTTGAACCGATCGGGGCTTTTCTTACTATTTTACTGGCATCCTATATTGTTCCTGTCCTTCCTTATCTGCTTTCTTTTGCGGCAGGTGCCATGATTTATGTGGTGGTGGAAGAATTGATTCCCGAAGCGTCTGAGGGAGAGCATTCGAATGTGGCGACCATAGGCTTTGCGATTGGTTTTGTATTAATGATGATATTAGATGTAGTTCTTGGATAAAGAAGCGACAAAAAAAGAAAAGCAGCAACCTGGTTTTGAATAATGAATAGAAAACGAAAAACAGGCTTTCCGAAGGGTAGGAGATCGGAAAACCTGTTTTTTCATGTGATCGTCAGAATTTGATTTTAATTCAAAATGTTCTTTTCCAGAGAGAGGTTTTTGATATAAGCGGCAAGAATGTCAATGAAATCTCCATTGCCAGGTCTTTCATCCAAAGGATGACCGGCAATCTGTTCTAAAAGCTCTCGGTTGCCTTTGTTCCAGCAAATGAGGTTTACGGTACGGATATTGCGCTCCACGCAGGCAGGTGTCGTATTGTGAATCTTAGCGACATCTGTATAAAGCCATTTGTGAACATAGAGAAGACGATTCTCATCTTCGATGACTAATTCCACCGCAGTGGCAAGCTGGTGATACCCGACATAAGTACGCTTAATACCTAATTCATGGATTAGTTCTAATATCTTATCCATGGGGATCAACCTCCATTTCTTTTAAAATCATGAATATTATAATTCTTTTATAAAATAATGTAAACAGGAATCAGATAATTCGACAATTTTCTTTACGAGGTTTACATTAAAGTACTGTTAAGGAATAGTAAAAACGATACAATCTAGTAAAATAAGCGTTGCCACTTTAATTTTAACGTGATAAAATAAACAAAAGGCAATCGATGGAGGACAAACAGAATGAGAAGACACAGTGGTTGGAGAAAAAAAGCCGGTTTTTTTGCAGTATTTTTACTCGCAGGAATCCTTACAGGATGTCAATCGGATAAACAGGCGGAGGACGTGACGGAAGTGACCGTGCCAGGTGTAGAGATTTCAACAGCAATCGGAGCGGAGGAGGGAATCAACCTGGCTTTGTTAGATAAAAAGGCTTATGATGCATTGGAAGAGAAAGAGCAGGAACAGGCACTGATTCTGTATCTTACCGAATTATACAGTGCGGAGGAGACGACAGTACCGGAGGGGGAAGAGTATGAAGAATTGATGATTTCAACCCGTTCTGCGGTAGAGTCTTCTTTAAAGACGAATCCGGATATTACAATGCAGGAACTTTTGAATCAGGCGGCAGCCCTTGGCAAATATAAAGAAGGTTTTGCCGAAGTGACCAAACTTCAGTATGAGTCCATGAGTGATTCAGACAGAGAGATCCTGATTACTGCCTGTATCAGCAGAATAGACAGCGAGGTACCGGTTGGAGAAGAATATCAGGAAGAATGCAGCGAGATGCAGTCTAGAATAGAAACCTTTTTCTCAGAGAATCCGGATCAGAATTTAGAGGATTTGCTTAAAGAGATCGAGAGCGAATGAAGCGAAGCGGATTCTGAATGACCGCTTTGCAAAGTTTTTCAAAAA
>JAUNBT010000347.1 GCA_030526985.1 Lachnospiraceae bacterium
CAGACAGACAGGACTATTTACCAAATGCAGAAAACTCTGCATTTCAAAAAAGATGTTTATGCCTGACCAGACTGCGCTTAATAAACTGGCAGTTTCGAAAAAACTGGCACCTAGACAATTTAATGAACAGAGAGTTTTGCAACATGATACAGTACTTCAGCATTTCACCACCAGTTTTAGATTCATCCCTATTTTACACACAGTCACGATTAAACCTTGGATGTTTGATAAAGTACATGAAGAATTAAAATTATATGAATATGATGATATCTTTGAAAAATATAAAGAATTAGAAAGCATCATTTAAGGAGAAATTATGAGAGAACAGATTCCGATTTTTTTGGCAGCGGACGATGGATATGCGCCATGTCTGGCTACCGCCGTTGTATCTTTGATGGACAAGGCAAGTAGCGAATATGAATACAAGATTATAGTTATGCAGGAAGACTTGAGCGAAGAAAACAGAAAAAAAATCCGTTCTTTAGAGAAGGAAGGGTTTGATATTTCTTTTGTCTCAATGAAAGAGCAGCTTGGGAAGATGGCAGAGAAAAGTTCCAATAAATTAAGATGCGATTATTTTACACTGACTATTTATTATAGGATTTTTATTGCAGACATGTTTCCACAGTATGACAAAGGAATCTACATCGACAGTGATGTTGTAGTTCCTGGCGACATATCCAAACTGTATGAAGTACAGCTTCAGGATAATCTGATTGGTGGATGCGTAGATACGTCTATTCAGGAAGTTGCGCCAATCACCACGTATATAGATGAGTCTTTGGGCGTGGATCATACGCATTATATCAATTCAGGTGTGCTGCTTATGAATTTAAAGAAGCTTCGTGAGGTGGGATTTGCAGACCATTTCCTGTATTTGTTAAATACATATCAGTTTGACAGTATTGCACCGGATCAGGATTATATTAATACCATGTGTTATAAGAAAATAAGATTTCTTGACGGGACATGGGATCTGTTCCCTGACTGCACAAAACCAGAAGCGGAAAATCCTATGCTGATTCATTACAATTTATTTGAGAAGCCATGGCATTACGAAGGTATTGTTTATGAGAATCTGTTTTGGAAATATGCAAAGGATTCAGGATATTATGATGAACTTTTGCAGACAAGGAACAATTATTCCCAACAGGAAAAAGAAGAGGACAGCAGGAATATGCAGAGACTTTCCGACAGAGCACTGGAAATTACAGAATGTGGAATCCGATTTAGAGATGTATTTGATTCGGGCAAAGAGGAGAGAATTTGATGGTTACACCAGGAAGAGATGCAGTCATTGAAAATATAAAAGAAGCGGTAAAAAATGGGAATTTTAACAGTAAAGTCGAAGTGGGAGATCCGGTACTTACTGATAAAAAAAGACAACTTGTGCTGGATCATTATTTGAAGGTGAGAAAAAAGCTACCTTTCAAGACACGAAATCTGATAGCAGGCAGGGTAGTGGATGTTCTCACATGGAAATATAACCATAATACTTTGATAGAGGGTCTTGAAAATATTAAAGATGTGAAAGGCGGAGCTTTTATTACTGCGAATCATTTTAATCCTGTTGAAAACACAGTAATACGACTCCTGTCTCAGAAGATGAAGAGAGGAAATCTGTATGTAATAAGTCAGGATACCAACCTTTTGATGGGTGGATTTTTGGGATTTCTCATGTACTATATGGACATTATTCCAGTAAGTCCAGACAGGGAATATATGACACATCATTTTGATGGTCTTATCACTGAGGCATTTAGAAGAAAACAGAATATATTGATTTATCCGGAACAGGAAATGTGGTTTAATTACAGAAAGCCAAGACCGGAAAAAAGAGGAGCATTTTATTATGCTGCAAGACATAATGCGCTGGTAATACCATGCTTTACTGAAGTGAGAGAGTTGCCGGAGATGGAGACAGAAGACTTTCACAAAGTGCAGTATGTACTTCACGTGCTGAAACCGATTTATCCGGATCCTGAGAAGACTACTAGAGAAAACAGTGTGGCTATGAAGGAACAGGATTACAAACAGAAAGTCGAAGCATATGAAAAAGCATATGGCAAGAAACTCGATTACACATTTGAACCATGGGATATAGCCGGATGGGTTCCGAAGACTGAAGAGAAATAGGCTGATAGGGAGGAGAGTTTTAACATGAAAAATAATACTTTTGATACTTATTGTTTGTATTGTAGTCATACTATTGCTGGTGATAGGATTTAAAGTAAAGGAAACATGAAGGAGGCAATGTACATGGAAATACCATATAAAAAAATAGGGGATTATCTAATCCCTGATTTGAAATATCAATCAACAGAGCAATTAAAGAATATTGGTAAGTATGGAATGATGCGAATGAATTTTTTAAAGAATTATCGCAAGGCGAAATATGCTACCTTGTTGTTGCAGGATGAAACCGGTTCACACATTGTAGAAATTGATAAGACATCCCATGAACGAGAGGAAGTAATTGTTAAGCAGATGGCAAAAGCGCAGGGAGTTGATGAAGATTTAAAAGCAAGAGATCAGCTGGCTTGGGTTGGTGCTATGAACCAGATTTATCATTCCGCAGAGGAAATAATCAGAAATGAAATAATAGAAGTATAAAATCAAAGGGTTCTATATTTTGTGGGACCCTTTATCACAAAGGTAAGGTGTGAGCAGATGAAACTGTTTGCACCTTTTTTTATTACGAGGAAGGAGAACTATATGTCAAGAATATACAGAACAGAAAAAAATGATAACTATA
>JAUNBT010000055.1 GCA_030526985.1 Lachnospiraceae bacterium
CTCGCCACTTGGAGCTTCTCCGTTCATAGGGTTTCCACCGCCCATTCCGCCTCTTTGGATTACCGTATCGTCTGTAATCTTAATTTCCTGTTCTTCCCCTGTTAAATCCAACATGGAGTCCATTTTATCGTTTCCGATATTTTCAGGTTGTTCTCTGTTTGTTTCTGATGAACTACTGTCTACCGCTGTTGTTTCAGACTCATTTGTTGTTTCAGTGGATGAAGAATCCTCGACTGACGTCGTGCTTTCTGAGGTACCTGTACTTTCCGATGTATCTGTGCCCTCTGAGGGTTCTACGCCTTCTTTGGTGGACCTTTCTTTCATTGTTCCTACTTCAATCGTAATACTGCTGTCTCCCACTGCACTTACCTGACCGTAAATTGCTGTGTCATCACTGTCAGAAGTGGAAGATGTTTCATTGCTACTACTGCTGCATCCGGCAAGCAGTAATATACTCATGATAAAACTCATAGCTAATGCTGTTATCTTTTTCATCATTTTTGTACCTGTCCTTTCCATTTTTTGTTTCTGATTGATTACATTGCCTATCATATCCTAGAAAGCTTGAAACAGAATTGAAAATTGTACTTAAAAATGTGAAAAAACTGCAAAAAAACCGCCGGGAGACAGGAATTACTTCCTTTCGCTCCACAGCGGTTTCTATTCATCTATCCTTTCGAAAAGGAAGGACAGTCTCTTATTCTGTTTCTGTTGTCAACACAAGATCATCGTCACTGGCTAAAACTTCATCCTCCTCGGCATCGATGTCGTCCTCATTATCATAGAGTTTTTCATCTGCCTCATCGGAGAAAATGATATCTTCCATATCTGCCTCGTCCATCTCAATCTCATCCTCATCGAAATCGAGCATACCTAACTCTGTATCAAGTGTAACATCACGGTAACGTTTCATACCTGTTCCGGCAGGAATTAATTTACCAAGAAGTACATTCTCCTTCAATCCGATCAGCGGATCGACTTTTCCTTTGATTGCTGCATCCGTAAGAACCTTTGTGGTCTCCTGGAAAGATGCGGCTGACAAGAAAGAATTCGTTGCAAGGGAAGCCTTGGTAATACCTAACATTACCTGCTGGCCCTGTGCCGGCTCTTCTCCACGGTCAACTAAATTATCATTCGTTTCTTCGAAGTCGAGAATATCCACCAGTGTACCTGGAAGATATTCACTGTCACCGCTCTCTTCGATCCGGATTTTCTTAAGCATCTGACGTACAATGACCTCGACATGCTTATCGTTGATATCTACACCCTGCAGACGGTATACACGCTGTACCTCACGGAGCATGTAATCCTGAACAGCTCTGACACCTTTGATTTTTAAAATATCGTGCGGATTTACAGAACCTTCTGTCAACTCGTCGCCGGCTTCTAATACCTGACCATCTGTTACCTTGATTCTGGAACCATAAGGAATCAGATATGCCTTGGTATCTCCCGTCTCTGGATCTGTCACAACGACTTCTCGTTTTGTCTTAGAGTCTTTTACCTGAACAATGCCGCCAAACTCTGCAATAATCGCAAGTCCTTTTGGCTTTCTTGCCTCAAAAAGCTCCTCAACACGAGGAAGACCCTGTGTGATATCATCACCGGCTACACCACCGGCATGGAAAGTACGCATGGTAAGCTGTGTACCTGGCTCACCAATGGACTGTGCAGCAATAATTCCGACAGCCTCACCGACCTGAACAGCCTGACCGGTTGCCATGTTGGCTCCGTAACATTTTGCGCAGGCACCAATGTGAGATTTACAGGTAAGCATGGTACGAATCTTAACCTTTGTATATTTGGCCTCATTTACCACTCTGGCTGCACGTCTCGGTGTAATCATAGAGTTAGCTTTTACAATAATCTCTCCTGTCTCAGGATCTACGATATCTTCAGCGGCAGTTCTGCCGGTAATTCTCTCCTCAAGACTTTCAATTACCTCACGGCCATCCATAAATGCTTCTACATACATTCCTGGAATTTCCTCGCCTTCGCAGCAGTCTGTTTCCCGGATAATCAAATCCTGGGATACATCAACCAGACGTCTGGTCAGGTAACCGGAATCGGCTGTACGTAAAGCAGTATCAGACAGACCTTTACGAGCTCCATGGGCGGAAATGAAATACTCAAGTACATCAAGACCTTCACGGAAATTGGATTTAATCGGCAGTTCGATGGTACGACCTGATGTATCTGCCATCAGACCACGCATACCAGCTAACTGTTTAATCTGCTGATTGGAACCACGGGCTCCGGAGTCAGCCATCATGAAGATGTTGTTATATTTATCAAGACCGTCAATCAGCTTCTTGGTAAGCAAATCATCGGCGTCGAACCAGGTACTTACCACTGCTTTATATCGTTCTTCTTCTGTCATCATACCACGACGGTACTGCTTTGTAATCATCTCCACTGTATTCTGAGCCTTCTCAAGGATTTCTTTCTTTTCCTCCGGCACAGTCATATCAGAGATAGATACGGTCAATGCTCCAATCGTAGAGAACTTATATCCTAAAGATTTAATATCATCTAAGACCTCTGCTGTCTTGGTAGCACCATGAATATTGATACATTTATCGAGAATCTGTTTTAACTGTTTCTTTCCTACATGGAAATCAATCTCAAGTTTTAACAGATTTTCTTCTTTGGAACGATCTACAAATCCTAAATCCTGTAAAATAATCTCATTGAAGAGAAGACGTCCCATCGTACACTCTACAATCTGGGAAATCGGGGTGCCATCCGGCTTCACACCAGTACGTCTTACTTTAATCTTCGCATGGAGAGTAATGACTTTGTTCTCATATGCAAGATAAGCTTCATTTACAGACTTGAAGAATTTGCCCTCACCTTTATCCCCTGGTTTTTCCAAAGTCAGATAGTAAATACCAAGTACCATATCCTGAGAAGGAACGGCAACTGGTGCACCATCGGATGGTTTTAACAGGTTGTTCGGTGAAAGTAAAAGGAAACGGCACTCTGCCTGCGCTTCTACGGAAAGTGGCAGATGGACAGCCATCTGGTCACCATCGAAGTCGGCATTGTATGCAGTACATACAAGTGGATGAAGCTTAATTGCCTTACCTTCTACAAGAATCGGCTCAAATGCCTGAATTCCCAAACGATGCAAGGTAGGAGCACGGTTTAACATAACCGGATGCTCTCTGATTACTTCTTCTAATACATCCCAAACCTCAGACTGGAGTTTTTCTACCATTTTCTTGGCAGACTTGATGTTATGGGCAAGGCCTCTTGACACAAGCTCCTTCATAACAAATGGTTTGAAAAGTTCAATTGCCATCTCTTTTGGAAGACCGCACTGGTAAATCTTTAATTCCGGTCCTACAACGATAACGGAACGGCCGGAGTAGTCAACACGTTTTCCAAGAAGATTCTGACGGAAACGACCCTGTTTTCCTTTTAACATATCGGAAAGAGATTTTAAAGCTCTGTTTCCAGGACCGGTAACCGGTCTTCCTCTACGTCCATTGTCAATCAAAGCATCGACTGCTTCCTGAAGCATTCTCTTCTCATTGCGGACAATAATATCCGGTGCACCTAACTCTAACAGTCTTTTCAGACGGTTATTCCGGTTGATAATTCTTCTGTACAAATCATTCAAGTCGGAAGTTGCAAAACGTCCACCGTCTAACTGTACCATAGGACGGATATCCGGAGGAATGACAGGAACCACATCAAGAATCATCCATTCTGGACGGTTACCGGAAACACGGAACGCTTCCACTACCTCTAATCTCTTAATGATTCTCGCTCTCTTCTGTCCGGAAGAATCTTTCAAATCTTTTTTCAAAGTCTCAGACTCTTTCTCAAGATCAATGGCACATAACAGCTCTTTGACTGCTTCTGCACCCATTCCTACACGGAAAGTATTGCCGAATTTATTGTATGCATCTGCGTATTCTTTCTCTGTCAATACCTGTTTGTAGCTAAGTCCGGTATCTCCCTCATCTAAAACAATGTAGGAAGCAAAATAAAGGACTTTCTCAAGGGTTCTAGGAGAAATATCAAGGATCAGTCCCATACGGCTGGGGATTCCCTTGAAATACCAGATATGGGACACTGGCGCTGCCAGTTCAATATGTCCCATTCTCTCTCTTCTTACGTTTGCCTTTGTGACCTCTACACCACAGCGGTCACAGATTACGCCTTTATAGCGAATCTTTTTGTACTTACCACAATGGCATTCCCAGTCTTTGTTCGGTCCAAAAATTCTTTCACAGAACAGACCGTCTTTCTCAGGTTTTAATGTTCTATAGTTAATAGTCTCTGGCTTTTTTACCTCTCCTCTGGACCATTCTCTGATCTTTTCTGGAGATGCCAGACCAATTTTGATTGCGTCAAAGTTCATTGGCTGGTCAATTTGTTGTTGATTGTTCATTTCTGACATTCGGCCTATTCTCCTTCCACTAAAGAATCTGCTGTCACTAAGGCAGCATCATCGTCTCCATCCTCCAGGTTTCCTTCTTTATAACCATATTCTTCAAAGGATTCCTCTTCATAGCGGTTAAATCCAGTATCTCCTTCAATAATCGGAGTCAAAAATTCATTGACATAGTCGATGCTTTCGCGGATTTCTACTTCTGTCTGGTCTTCTTTTAACACTCTTACATCAAGAGCTAAGGACTGGAATTCTTTTAAAAGTACCTTGAAGGATTCCGGAATACCAGGTTCAGGAATATTGTCGCCTTTGATAATCGCTTCGTAAGTCTTTACACGTCCTACTACATCATCCGATTTTACAGTTAAGATTTCCTGCAGGGTATAAGATGCTCCATATGCTTCGAGGGCCCATACCTCCATCTCACCGAAACGCTGTCCACCGAACTGGGCTTTACCGCCTAACGGCTGCTGGGTAACCAGTGAATAAGGACCTGTGGAACGGGCATGAATCTTATCATCTACCAGATGGTGAAGCTTCAGGTAGTGCATGAATCCGATGGTTACCGGGTTATCGAATTCCTGTCCGGTACGTCCATCACGAAGCTGTACCTTACCGGTACGGTCGATTGGAACGCCCTTCCATTCTTCTCTGTGATCTCTGTTATCGTAAAGATACTTCATCACATCATCATTCACCTTCGGACTCCATTTTTCTTCAAATTCTTCCCACTCTGTGTTGGCATAATCGTTCGCCATCTCAAGGGTATCCATAATATCATACTCATCTGCACCATTAAATACCGGCGTAGATACGTTAAATCCAAGTACTTTGGAAGCAAGACTTAAATGAATCTCCAAAATCTGTCCAATGTTCATACGGGAAGGTACGCCCAATGGGTTCAGCACGATGTCTAACGGTCTTCCGTTCGGAAGGAAAGGCATATCTTCTACAGGAAGGATTCGGGAAATAACACCCTTGTTTCCATGACGTCCGGCCATCTTATCTCCAACAGAAATCTTTCTCTTCTGGGCAATATAAACACGGACACTCTTGTTTACTCCCGGTGGCAGCTCGTCACCGTTTTCTCTTGTAAAGATCTTGGTATCCATAACGACACCGTAAGCACCATGAGGAACACGAAGGGAAGTATCTCTTACCTCTCTTGCCTTCTCACCGAAGATTGCACGGAGCAGTCTCTCTTCTGCTGTAAGTTCCGTCTCACCCTTTGGTGTTACCTTACCGACTAAAATGTCTCCGGCATGAACTTCTGCACCAATTCGGATGATACCGTTCTCATCAAGATCTTTTAATACATCCTCACTTAAACCGGCTAAATCTCTTGTGATTTCTTCCTGTCCAAGCTTAGTATCTCTGGCTTCTGCCTCATATTCTTCAATGTGTACGGAAGTATAGACATCTTCCTGCACTAATCTCTCACTTAAGAGTACCGCATCCTCGTAGTTATAACCTTCCCAGGTCATAAATCCGATCAATGGATTCTTTCCAAGAGCCATCTCTCCGTTGCTTGTAGAAGCACCGTCTGCTAAAATATCTCCTGCTTTTACTCTATCTCCCACTTCCACAATCGGACGCTGGTTCATACAGTTTCCCTGATTGCTTCGTGAGAATTTGATAACATGGTAAACATCTTTATGTCCATCCGGACGTTTTACAATAATTTCTTTGCTGGTAGAACGCTCTACAATACCATCGTTCGTTGCAATGATACAAACACCTGAGTCACGGGCTGCTTTCGCTTCCATACCAGTACCGACAACAGGAGCTTCTGTACGAAGAAGTGGTACCGCCTGACGCTGCATGTTGGATCCCATCAGCGCACGGTTTGCATCGTCATTTTCCAGGAAAGGAATCATGCTTGTAGCTACAGAGAATACCATCTTAGGAGATACGTCCATCAAATCTACCCTTGAACGGTCAAATTCTGTCGTCTCTTCTCTGTAACGGCCGGATACACTCTTATGAACAAAATGTCCATCGTCATCCAATGGCTCATTCGCCTGTGCTACTCTATAGTTATCTTCCTCATCTGCGGTTAAATATACTACACTATCTGTGACAACCGGATTCTTTGGATCAGTCTTATCCAGTGTCCGATAAGGAGCCTCGATAAATCCATACTCATTAATTCTTGCATAAGTAGCTAAAGAGTTAATCAGACCAATGTTAGGACCCTCAGGTGTCTCGATTGGGCACATTCTTCCGTAATGGGTATAATGAACGTCACGAACCTCGAATCCGGCACGATCTCTGGAAAGTCCTCCAGGTCCCAATGCAGAAAGACGTCTCTTATGAGTCAGCTCAGATAATGGATTGTGCTGATCCATGAACTGTGACAGCTGGGAACTTCCGAAGAACTCCTTCACTGCGGCTGTGACTGGTTTGATATTGATTAAGGACTGAGGAGAGATTGTCTCCACATCCTGTGTTGTCATTCTTTCTCTTACGACTCTTTCCAGTCTGGAAAGACCGATTCTATATTGATTCTGCAACAATTCACCAACGGCTCTGATACGTCTGTTTCCTAAGTGGTCAATATCGTCAGAGTTGCCGATGCCATATTCCAAATGAATATTATAGTTAATGGAAGCTAAAATATCTTCCTTTGTAATATGCTTTGGAATCAACTCGGAGATATTCTTCTTAATCGCCGTCTTGATATCTTCAAGATCCTGATTTTCTTCCAGGATTGTCTGTAATAAGGGGTAATACACTAACTCTTTCACACCGACTTCTTTTGGATCGATATCCACATAGTTCGTAATGTCGACCATCATATTAGAAAGAACCTTAACATCTCTTTCCTCTGTACGGATCAATACGGAAGGAACTGCAGCGTTTTGAATCTTCTCTGCCATCTCCTTGTCCACTACTGTTCCAGCTTCAGCTAAAATCTCACCTGTTGTCTGGTCAACAACATCTTCCGCCAAAGTCCAGCCAACAATACGATTCTTTAACGCCAGCTTTTTATTAAATTTGTAACGTCCAACTTTTGCAAGATCGTATCTTCTCGGATCAAAGAACATACTGTTAATCAGGCTCTCCGCACTGTCCACAGACAATGGTTCACCTGGTCTGATCTTCTTATAAAGTTCTAACAAACCATCCTGATAGTTATCGGACTGATCCTTCTCAAAACTTGCCAAAATCTTCGGTTCTTCGCCAAACAATTCCAGAATCTCAGCATTGGTTCCGATTCCAAGTGTACGAATCAATACTGTGATTGGCACCTTTCTTGTACGGTCTACTCTAACGTAGAACACATCATTGGAATCTGTCTCATATTCTAACCAGGCACCTCTATTCGGGATTACGGTACTAGAATACAGTCTCTTACCAATCTTGTCATGTCCGATTGCGTAGTAAATACCAGGAGAACGCACTAACTGGCTTACGATTACACGTTCTGCACCGTTAATAACGAAAGTACCTGTCGCTGTCATCAGCGGCAAATCACCCATAAATATGTCATGCTGATTAATCTCACCGGTCTCTTTATTGTGAAGTCTTACTTTCACTTTAAGTGGTGCTGCATATGTCGCATCCCGTTCCCGGCACTCTTCAATGGAATATTTGACATCGTCCTCACAAAGAACAAAGTCTACAAATTCCAGGCTTAATTGTCCGCTGTAGTCCGCGATTGGAGAAATATCGGCAAATACTTCTTTCAAACCGTCACTTAAAAACCACTGGTAAGAATTCTTCTGTACTTCAATTAAATTAGGCATCTCAAGTACATCGTTCTGCCGCGCATAACTCATTCTCACGTCTTTGCCCATCTTCACCGGACGTATTCTATTCTTTTCCATCGACGTTTTCACCCCTTGAATCTTGATTCATGTTGCTTTATTATCATGTTACTCTATCTATCTCAATATGGGAAATAGCCCTTGAGCGATGTTTCCTCAAGGGCACACAAACCCATAATAGTACAGTTTCTAATCCTACCACAATTTTCAATAGGTGTCAATTGATTTTTTTAAATTTTTATGATTTTTTTGTCAAAAATTTCTCATCAAAGACAAACTCAAAAACTCTTCGTTTCCTTATTCTCTTCCATCTGTCAAATGGACAATCGCAAAAAAGAAACCGGCTTCTTTTTATCATGAAAAATCCGATTTCTCTTTTTATCTATATATTTACATCCATTTGATTCCGTTTTTTACTGCCATTTAACCGCATGTTTTTCTATAAAAGAAACGACATAGCCTAGGATTGTAATCACAATTCCAATTACGATAAATCCGGCTATTACGTTGGTATAGTTGGCATAGGTATTAAAGTTTACAATGTAGTAGCCCATTCCTTCTGTCGCACCCATCATTTCCGCAAAAATCAAAAGGGAAATAGAAGTAGTGACAGTAATCCTGAGTCCTGATATTACTTCCGGCATTATATAAGGAAGTAATATCTTCGTAATCATCTGAAAGCTTCCAATATTAAGGACTCTTCCAGAATCCAAAATCCTTGGATCAATACTTCCTACCCGGAGGATCATTTTTAAAAACGTCGGGAAGAAAATACCAAGGATAATAATCACAGCCGATGCGCTCCGAAAGGATGGCATCAGAATAATAATATAGGGTGCATAGACAACGGCCGGAATCGGTGCAAGCACACTTGCCACCGGATAAAAGATATCCGTAAGGCGGGAGAACCAGCCGCATATCACACCTAAAACTACACCGAGAGTGATCCCGATCAACAATCCGACAGCTAAAAGCTCCATCGAAGAGAGCACGTTTTTCATAAGAGCTTCATATTGGGTTGGAAAAACGTGAAATACATTCTCTGGTGCTGGAAACAACACCGGATGAAGCAGCTGCTTTTTCGTAACCGCAACTTCCCAGAGGATCAAAAAACCCCAGAGGAGAACCATGATATCTGAAGGTGCTTTGGCTGATTTGCCTTTTTTTTCAGCCCGGACAAGCTGAAATAAATAAAAGATTTCCATAACAGCCACAGCACCCAGAAAAGAGTTGATTGTCGTAACCTGTTTTTCCCCCGGTGTAAATATAAGACACACCAAAACAATAAGCAGGATATGGGCCAGTACAAAGGAAAATGTTATTTTTTTCTTCATCTTAATACTGCTTCCATTCTACTGATCAGTTTCCAGATAGCCAAGTACGGTCTCGCCTTCACAGACAATCTCGTCGCCATCTTCCACCAAAATTTCTTTTAATATTCCGTCGCAGGAAGCATAGACTTCCACGACTCTTTTTTCTACTTCTCCTTCACAGATTTGCTGCCCTTCCTTTACCTGGTCTCCCTCTTCCGCTTTCCAGAAAATTGCAACTGCTTTATGGGTAAGATCCAGACGTTTTTTCTGGCATTCACAGGTAGCTTCTTCTTCTGATTTTCCCTCCACTACTTTTGGAAGTATAATCGGTTCTAACATGTTTCTTCCTCCTTAAAATATGGACAGGCTTTTCTCTTACATTCTTTATTCCTGTCATGATATTTACAGACAACAGCTTCCGGACAGGCGATCTCAATGCCAAACCGTTCTTTAATTGTGTCTGCAGCGGAATAAAGAGCTAAAAAGCTATTTCTTTTGCAACATCTTGGTCCTTCAATCTCGGAAATCTTTAAAAGTGCATCTGCAGTCGCTTTGTTGCATGCCGCCCAGCCTTTTCGGGAAGTAGGAACAATACCTGCATAAATACTATAAAATACACCGACGCCGACAGCTGCCCCACAGTTTCCATAAAATCCACAGAAACCGCCGAGAATATTTTGTCCTCTCTCGATTGCTGTGTCCAGATCCTGGCTTAAGATTTCTTCCTCACTCTTTTCCATTGTTCTTACGGTTGTTAAAAGCACCATTGGAACTATATAGTGATGATAAGGATAATGCATCGGGACACCTTCTAAGTCCATAAGGTCCTGTAAAAGAGCAAAGGCATCCGCCTTCCCTTCCCGAAAATAACCCATACAAATCTCTTTTATTGCTTCGTTTACACTTTCTTCTAATACTATCTCGTGTCCTGCCATCTTTCGTTCCTCCTTATCGACATTCCTTTGTCCATGTCTGCCATAGCAGACAGTTACTCCTGATAAAACAGCGACATTAAAGACGCTTTTAAATCTCTATAGCTTTCTGTCTCATAGATTTCTTCCCGCTTTTGAAAACGGCTAAAAGGCACTTCCACTTTTTCAATCAGATTTCCTTTTTTCATAAAATAAACCTGATCTCCGAGTAAAACCGCCTCATCAATATCATGAGTGATAAAAAATATTGTCTTTTTTTTCTTTTCTCCTGCCTGAATCTTTCTCATCAGATCCTGAAGTTCTGTTCTTATCTTTGCATCCAACGCACCAAATGGTTCATCCAGAAGAAGAATATCTGCATTCATCGCCAATGCCCTTGCAATGGCAACCCTCTGGCGCATACCGCCAGAGAGCTGAGATGGATATTTGTCTGCCGCATCCGCCATATCCACCTTGGTCAAATAATCCATTGCTATTATTTCCGCTTCGCTTTTTGTTTTCTTCCTGTCTGCCTGCCGTATCCCGAAAACGACATTTTTCTTGGCTGTCATCCATGGAAATAATGAATAATCCTGAAATACAACCGCCCGGTCCGTATTGGGACCTATAATCTTATGGCCGTCAATACTTACACATCCATCCGTCGGTTTTAACAATCCGGCAAGCACCTTTAATAAGGTGCTTTTTCCGCAGCCGGAATGTCCGATAAAGCAGGCAAATTCTCCTTCTTCTATGGCAAAATTCAGATTATTGAGAGCATGAAAACACTCTCCATTATATTGATAATCAAAATTCAGGTTTTCTGCCAGTATCTTACTCATTGTTCTCCTTAAAGCTTTCCATCAGCTGTGTCCACAGCTCATTATCCGGTTCTCTCTCAATCAGAGTATTCAACGCCTCTTCATATACTTCTGTGGAAACATGATCTTCCATCGTGTATGTTGTAGATGCATCAATATCTCCAATTGCCTTCATACTTTCATAGAAATCGCAGACTGCTGTTTTGCATGGATCCATGGAAATTGTCATTGCTGCAGTATAATCATCGGTTCCATAAATTACATTCTCTACATATGCCTCGTCCTGTCCGGAATAAGCAACAAGATCTGCGATTGCAGTGTCTTTGTCATTTAAAATAGTCTCATACCCTCTTAAGTTGGCAATCATATATTTTACAAGATCAGATTTCTTGCTGTCTAAGGCTTCCCGGCTGGTTGTCTGACGACAGCATGGGAAATTAGCAACCCACTCGCCTGGACGGAATGCAACAGCAAGTCCGCTCTGCTGGCATACATATCCATAACCGCTGTTTACAAAGCCACAGTCTACTTCCCCTTTCTTTACCGCTTCCATAATAGCTGCCTGAGACTCAAGATAAACAAATTCTACGTCTTTGTCTAACTCTAATCCAGCTTCCATCAGATAATTCTTAATTACCATGTGACCGGTCTCCATACGGAAACATCCCACTTTTTTACCACGGAAAGACTCTGCATCTGTAAAGGCATCTTTGTTTTCCTCTGTTGTGATACACTCACTGCCCTCGGAAATCGTTCCACCAATAACAACGACATCAACGCCCTGTGCAACATAAGTAGCACTTGGAATAACACCGAAAGGAAGGACGTCTAATTTTCCTTCGCTAACCGCAGTCAGACCATCTGGAAGGCTGTTTACTGCCTCAAATTCTACCTTTACACCCTCTTCTTCATAGTAACCTTGTGAGTCGGCTATAATCAAAGGAGCAATCTTGATATCTGTACCCAGACGGGCAACCTTTAAGGTTCCTGTTGATGCATCTGCACTTTCTGTCTCTGCTGTCACTCCTGTTGTACTTTCTCCTCCTTGTGCATCAGAAGTGTCTCCTGTGCTCTGGCAGCCTGTCATTAAAAAGACTGCGGCAAGCATGATTGCCAATAATTTCTTCATGTTCTCTTTCTCCCTTTTCTTTGTTATTTATTGAATCTGATCCTGCAAAACCTGGATTTTTCTGACATAATCACTGATTGTCTCTTTCCAGTTTTCCAGACAGTGCAGGCCTTCATCCGTAATAAAATAAATACATTTTCCATCCTCTGTTTTCTTTTGATCCAGAAGATTCTTCTCCGCCATTGCTTTTAAATAGCGGTAAATTCCACTCGGGTCCGGTGTGGCCGATTTAAAAGTCTCATATTCTTCCATGGCTTTTACCATCTGAAATCCATTCAAACCTCCCTGTTTTTTTAAAACAGATAAAATAACCGGTTGGACAAATTTGTCCAGGTTCTGACCCTGACATGCGGTACAGCTTCCAATTTTAATCATTCTATTTTCCTACATTTCTACAGTTTTATCATAGCGCCAGGTCGGGTTTGGACGTCCCGGCTGGAGACAGTTTAATACAGCCACTTCGTAAGTAATTCCTGCATTTTTTGTATTTATTTCCAGTTCTTCTGTTACTGTCTGCTGTAAAGCATCCGGTGTTGTCTCCGCTCTCGCATTCAACGTAAATCGAATCTCTTCTCCTGTTGGCTCATCGCCACGAATTACAACTTCCTGGCCGGTTCCCGTAAGATTCGCCATCAGATAAACTTTTTTGTCATCCAACATGGCTTTCACATGTCCGACAGCCATATTCTCTTTGTCTAATCTGTCTTTTAGAGATGTCATCATCCGAGTCATCCAGCCTTTCCAGCTGTCTGTACTTCCCTTTAATGTAATCGTTGTATTGAGCCAGCCAAGAACAGCCTCGCCTTCTGCGTAAGTATCATAATCTACATCTGTAATATGGGTTCCTACATTCTTATCCCCGGAAAGTGCGTCAAGCCATTCTTCGATTCCCTGTCCACTTAATGCACTCACAGCCATTACCTTCGCTTTCGGAAAAGCCTCTTTTGTACGTTTTTTCAGTTCCTCTGTCTTTTCTTCTGAAATCAAATCAATCTTATTGATTACAATGTAATCGGCTTCCTCCATCTGCTTCTTTACAATGTATGCCGCACTTTTATGAAGGCCGGAATCTTTTCCATCCAATATGTCCTCCAAACGCTTTGGATCTGCAAGGACAGATAATGGGGCTATCTTAAATTCACCTGACAGCTGTTCCTTTAACGGCTGCATAATTGTGGCAGAAAGATCTGTACAGCTTCCAACCGGTTCTGCAATAATCACCTGTGCTCCCTGAGCCTTTACGCTGTGCAGTGCATCTGCAAATCCATTATAATTACAGCAAAAACAGCTTCCGCTCACCTCAGAGACAGCAGAATCAGTCTGCTCCAAAAAGATAGTATCCACAAGCTCAGAAGCCTGATCGTTTGTAATCAGTCCTGTTTTTTTGTTCTTCTGTGCCATAACCTTCGCAGTCTGTCCAAGTAACGTTGTCTTTCCCGCTCCTAAAAATCCACCTACAATAATTAAATCTGTCATCCATTACCTCCTGGGTTCTTCATCCTATCTTCGGTTGCTTTTGGTTTCAATCAGACGTCTGTTGTACTTCGTCCATTAGACTTTGTCTAATAGTTTATTTATGTCTCTCATTATACCAAGTCTAATAGACATGGTCTAATACTTTTCTTCGTTTTTTTGTAACTATTTTATACAAAAATTAAATAATTTTGTGGAAAAAATGAGGAAAAATAAGAACACTGAAAATTTATTAAAAACCGGCAAATTATAAAACAACTAGAGCGATGGATAATGTATAACGCCAGCCATACAAAAAAGAACAGCTTCCAGATTATACTATAATCCGAAAACTGTTCTTTTTATCTATCTTCTTAATATTTTCTAAAGGTCTTTATTCACGACACCATCTAAACATTTACTTAAAACGATGTAAAGTACAAATGTAACAATCATGCTGACAATGGCAGGAATCAGGAAATTATTCTGCAATGCCACATAACCAACAGCGGTACCGATGATCCAGGTAATAATTGCAACCCAGTTGATCGCCTTGTTCTCTTTGCTCTTCTTTACAAAATAGAATTCTGCAATGATAAGTCCAGGGATTGGAGGCAATAAAATGGACAAGGTCTGTACTACAGGCAGAAGGTATTTTGTTGCACCGGCTGCGGCAAAAATTGCGGCTGCTGTAGCAATGATGACTGCTAATACAGCATGTTTTACTTTACCTTCTAACGGTGTATCTTTCATTACATTCTGCAAGGCAAGTCCAGCACTGTAAATGTTGTTATCCTGTGTAGTCCATACACAAAAGATAGCACAGATAAATACTAAAACGCCAAGTCCAAGGGCTGCCGTTGCCTCAACAAAGCTACTCTGATTTGTTGCCTGAGCTGTCATGATTCCAATTACCTCAAGACCAAACAGACCAACGGCTACTGCAATCGGAGCACCAAATGCAACGTGATTTCTCTTTTTTGCATAGCGGCATACATCCGGAGATACAATACATCCAAAAATCCAAGCACCTACAAAAGAGGTGGAACCGGATGCAAAGGAAATCTGTACGTCAGATGCCGGTATAAAATTAAATACGGTACTATATCCTGTCTTTACACTGATTGCAATTGCACAGACAATTGTCAATACCAAAGCACAGGGAACACCAAGCCAGCTTACAATCTCAAGACCCTTCACACCCCGGATTGCCGACTGGGCCCAGATTGCAACAACCAGAATTGATGTAATTGCTACCGGAATTGGCCACCAGCCAAAGGTTGACTTAATCAAATTGGAAAACGTGTCTGCATTGACCGCAATCCAGTTTACTGCTGATATTACAAGCAGGAAAGAAAGGATGGCAGAGCTTCTTGCTCCTAAAGCCTTTCTTGCCAGTACCGAAGTAGAAAGTCCGGTACGGAATGCAATAATACCAAGCAAGGTTGCCACGATGATCAACATAATATTACCTAATGCACAGGCTGCAACCGCTTCTTTAAACGGCATCTTAGAACCTACTGTTGCTCCTGATACAAAGTTTGATAAAGAAATGGTATATCCGGTTAAGATAACCAGAATACTTCCAAGACTCTTCTTCGCACTGTCAGGTACACTCTCAAAGGCATATTCCAGTTCGCTGCTTTCAGCTTCCAGTTCTTTTTTCTCTTCTCCACTCATTATGAAACATCTCCTTTTTCTGTTTTTAAAACGGATAAACAGGAGAAATCATGATTTCTATTTTACTTCTCGAAGTATCTGTTAACTACTATTATTATAGACCTTCCCGTAACGGCTTTCCAATACATCTTTGTATCCTTTTTTAACAATGTTAATACGATTTCTAAATGATGTCCTAAAAAAAATAAAGAAATCTATATCATTTTCTTTCTTTTATTTTATTTTTATATAGTTTTGACAATTTTTTTCGATTTGTTCTCCTTTTTTTAGACACTTTATAAAAAGAGAATCTCCCCATATGCAATCTGCACACAGGGAGATTCGTCCACACGTATAAACTATTATTTTAAAGGGGGTTTTACATTTTCTATAGAACAAACTGTTAAGCTTGAAATTGTTGCTTAATTACAGCAGTTCTTCGATTTCAGCAAACAACTCGTCGCTGCTTGGAATCATGGATACATGTTTGATTTGTCCATTGATTACCATAGTAGGCAGATTCTTAACGCCCATTGCTTTACATCTTGCTACATTTTCTTTGATTGTATATTTGTACTCGATAATATCAATCTTGTCACCAAAATGCTCTTTGGCTGTCTTTGCTGCTGCCATCATGTAAGTACATGCTGCACACTGCTCGGAGTCTAAAGTAAATACTTCGATAAATGGTTTTTCCAGATTATCATAATCCGGAATCT
>JAUNBT010000348.1 GCA_030526985.1 Lachnospiraceae bacterium
GTAGTTGATGTTCGTGATAAAGAAGGGCTTAAAAAAGCAATTGATAACACCGCAGAAAAATATAAAAAAATAGATATACTGGTAAATAATGCAGGCATCTTAAGACCTGAAAAATTTACAGAAGTATCAGATGAAAGTCGAGATTTGCAAATCGATGTGAACATAAATGGAGTGTGGAATGCCACACAGCTAGTTCTTCCATATATGATTGAGAAAGAATACGGGAGAATCATTAATTTGTCGTCAGTAACAGGCGAATATGTATGCGATCCGGGAAGTGTGTGCTATGCCATGACAAAAGCTGCGTTGGTGGGATTTACAAAGGGGATTGCCGTTGAGTATGCAGAAAGAGGGATTACATCCAATGCATTATGCCCAGGATGGGTTAAAACTCCGGCGGTTGAAAAATTTGCAAAAGATGAACGACCTGAAGATCCCGATGCACTTCTTACAGAATTGGCAGAGGGACTGCCCGTGAAAAGACTGGGGGTTCCCAAAGATATTGGTGTATTGGCAGCATTTTTAGCAGGGGAAGATGCGGGATTCATTACGGGTGCAACGATTGTTATTGATGGGGGCAGTATTTTGCCGGAATCTTGATGCTTAGAAACATGAGGTCCAAATGGGGAAGCGATAGTCTGAGTTCAGTTAAGAATAAAAACTTTATTGAAAATGGAATGAAATATTGTTTAGGAGCTCATATTGATGTTATAATAACATTAATAAATACAAAAAAAGGTATGGGAAGGTAAAATGGTTAAGATAAACAATACGGGAATTGTACGCCAATTGAATCTGGATATAGTTCGTGACACTCTTCGTGAAGAAGACGGACTTACGAAATCAATGCTTGCGCGAAAGACGGGGATGAGTATTGCAACCTGTGGAAATTTGTTGCATGTACTGATTGAAAAAGGAGAAGTCATCGAGGGTGAAATCGATAATTTGACAGGTGGGAGACCGGCGAAGACATATTATTATAATGGCGAAAATGAAATGATTCTTTGCATCTACATTTTAGTTGAAGAAAATGTCACAATACATATAGAATTATATGATAATGTCGGAAGGTTACAGGAAGAGTATGAAAAAAAGTATGATCGAATCACAGAGGATGATATATATGAACAAATTGATGCTGCTATAGGGAACTATGAAAAAATTAAAATGATCAGTATAGGAATCCCGGGATACGTCCTTAACGGTACCATTGATTCTTGTGATGAACCGAATTTAAACAACAAGAATATTGAGAAAACCATCAAAGAAAAATATAAAACCGAAGTATTGATCGGTGCAGAAAAGTTATTCACAGTGTATGGATACTATAAAAGGAATGATATGGACGATGAGAGTACATTGGTATATATGCTGGTTCCAAAGGGGAAGGCTATGGGGGCCGGGATTATGATTGATGGGCGGATCCTTCGAGGAGGAAATGAACTGGCGGGTGAAACGATGTATTTGCCATATTACTATATCAAGGAGCAGGGTGTGGCGATAGAGGAAATTGTCAATGAAATGCCTTTTATAATCAACACAATGGTAGCAGTGATTGCACCCCAAAAATTCATTATTTCAGGAAGCCAGTTTAGTCACGATTCCTGTGAAGAAATCCGGAGAGAATGTAGCAAGCTCATTCCAGAAAAATTTATTCCAGAAATTGTTTATGAGGAGAATACCTTACTTGATTATAAGACGGGCCTTGTCAATGCAACTTTGGAGAAGTTTAATAGTGGTATAAAAGTAGTTGAAACAGGCAGGTTATAGTAGTCAGACGATTTTTGATAAACTGCCGCAGATTGTATATAGAAGCTCAACTTTAGATAAAAAGAGTTGGGCTTTTTTAATGTATATGATATTTCACCTTATAGGATGAGCACAATATGAGGCAAGGGTATGAATATTTAAAATAATTGATAAATTGTTAATCAATCTAGTTGACAAAAGCAAATTAGAGATGTATACTACTTATGATAAGACTAAACAAATGTCTTATATATAACTTATTTTATAACAAGTTGTCCGGAGGTGTAGAAGATGAAAGATTCAATAGATGAAAAGAAGAAATCAAGGTTGTATGCAAATACCGAAAAACTTAAAGATCGCGGTTGCAATGACAGAGTAAAAAGGCTAAGGCGTCAATTTTTTGAGAATACCCCAACTTTCACTACAGAAAGAGCGGCTTTGATTACTAAAGTTTTCAAAGAGACTGAAGGCCAGCCATGGATACTTCGTAGAGCAAAGTTTTTTGCCGAGTATTGTGCTACAAAGCCGATTGTAATACAGCCGGATGAGCTTATTATTGGAAATAATTCTCCGATGAACCGTGGAGTCAATGGTTATCCTGAAACAAACTATGAATGGGAAAATGACCTGGAGACATTTGAAACAAGAGAAATCGATCCATTGAAGACTAGCGATGCAGTAATAAAGGAGTATAAAGAAGAAATCCTGCCTTATTGGCATGGCAGGTCCCTTAGAGCATTTTGTCAAGGACATATGCCTGATTGGGTAAAAGAACTTGCAACGGGATCAGATCTTATTGATGCTGAGATTAAGCAATCGTATGGCTGGGGGCATGCGCACCCTGGTTATGGCACAATATGGGTGCGGGATGGTTTTAAAGGAATCAAAGAAAGGGCGCTTGCTCAGATGGATAAGATCGATTACGAAAAACCAGGAGATATGAAGCACATGGAAATCCTTCAAGCTGCTGTTATTTGTTGCGATGCAATGAAAGT
>JAUNBT010000349.1 GCA_030526985.1 Lachnospiraceae bacterium
TTTGCAAATTGAAGGAGTGTAGTTAATATGGTACGCACAACAGATTTAGAAGACAGGAATCTTTACTATCAAAGAAGAGTCGAATTGGGGTTAACCAGAGAAAAAGCAAGCGAATTGTTAGAAGTAATTCCGCCGGAACGGATAGAACGAATAGAAAATGAGAAGTTTGACCCACATCCTGAAGAAGTGCTTCTTATGGCTGAAAAATATAAAATGCCAGAACTATATAATTACTATTGCACCCATCAGTGTCCTATAGGTGCAAAGTACATTCCTGAAATTAAAGTTAAGGATTTATCTCGAATCGTGCTTGAAATGCTAGTTTCACTGAATTCTATACATGAGAAAAAAGAACGACTAATGGAAATAGCGGCTGATGGAATGGTTGCAAATGACGAATTGCAAGATTTTCTTTTTATTCAAAACGAATTAGAGAAAATTTCAATAACTGTTGATACTTTGCAACTTTGGGTAGAAAAAATGAAAACAGAAGGTCTGATTGATTTAGAACAGTACAGCCGATTGAGAGAGGAAGAAAAATAAAATACATAAACATATGCGGCGATGGTTTCACGAAATGTTGAACCATCGTTTTTATTTTACAAATGGTGCAAAATCCACACATATACTTTGCACATTGAGCCATTTATTAAATGCGAGAACGGTTTTACAATAGACACATAATCGAAGGAAGATGCAAAGTTGGTTTATATTGATAGTAAAAAGACAGATATCTTAGGAGGTGATAGTTTTGGTAAGACTGTTTTACTTGTCAAATGATAAAGAAATTACGTTGGTAAATAAACATATTATTAAGAAACGAGTGAGGCTTTTGGAAGAAGAAAAAATGTCTCCCTATATCGGGCGAATAGTTCTTGAAGGAACAGAAAAATCGCTTAACAAGTTAGAGGGCAAGCTTAAAAGTGTGCGGCCACCAAGACATAAGGGGAAATAATAGAAAGTTTATCATTCAATGTCGGAAAACTGGAGGAAGAAGATGAATTACATAGTATTGGATTTGGAGTGGAACCTGCCTTTATCAAAGGCGAATATGATAAAAAAACCCGTAAAACTCGGAGGAGAAATAATACAGATTGGTGCAGTGAAAATGGATGAAGCGCTAAATAGAATCATTGATGAGTTTGACGTAATGGTACAGCCGAGATTTTATAAAAAAATGCATAAAAAAGCCCAAGATATAACACTAATTACCAATGAAGTGCTAAGGTTTGGTATTCCATTCGAGGAAGCTATTAATCAGTTCCGAGAATGGTGCGGCAAAGATCATATATTACTCACATGGGGCGATGCTGATGTGCCGATGCTAGAGAACAATCTTAACATTCATGGTATGGACTATAGATGGATTCCGGAGAGCTTTGACGTTCAGCTGATGTTTGATGATGAAGTTACTATGGAAAATAGAAATTTTTCGTTGAGCTATGCAATTTGGAAATTAGGAATCAAGCCATTTCCGGCGCACAATGCACTTAATGACGCAAAAAATACAGGAGAAATTATAAAAAGGCTGGATGCGCCAAATTGGATAGAAGAGGAACGCCGATATATGTCGGAAAACATGAATTGTGTTATGGCGTAAGGAGGAATAATAGTGAATTTACAAGAACGAATATTAGCCTTGAGGTTGAAAGAAAAGCTGGATCAAAATCCAAAATTCGCTAAAGACATTGGTGCAAAAGTGGTTGTTGTAAAGAAGCGGAAGGGTAAAGAAAAATGATGTTGTACTTAAATCAATTTCTAGAACCTATTATGAGATGACTAAGATCATATGCATGCAGAAACAAAATCAGAGCTCTTAACACTAATGTAATTTAAACAGGACAAAAAGATATAAAAAGCATAGTTGCAAAACTTATTAAAAGAGAGGGAGAAGAAATGGAAAACAAAGAATTAAAACAAAAGAAAAATAGCACATTAAAGTTTATTATAAATCACCCCAAAATTATATTTATAATTTTGATTGGCATGGTGGCTATCCTTGTGGCTATTGGGGTAAGAGAATATATTTCATATGATGCTAAAACTACCAAAATAGGATTTGAGGACATCGGTGAGTTGGCCACGCAAGCAGCATATTGCACGGAAATAGGAACGATAGATAATCCAAGGGAGCTAGGAACTATTAAAATTCCTTTTACTCAAAGCAAATACATATACAGTTATGATATTATAATAAAAGCTGGATTTGATTTTGAGGAAATAGAGTGGGGTGAAGATGATGAAAATAAGATTATTAAGGTTACATTACCAAAGGCAAGAGTGTTGAGCAGAGAAATAAATCTGGACTCTTTTAAAGTTTATCATGAAGATGAGAGCATATTTAATAGAATTACTTTAGAGGAGAATAACGAAGAAATAAAAAAATTGGAACAAGAAGCTGAAAAAACAGCGATAGAAAATGGATTGTTAAAAAATGCACGCCAAAATGCAAAAACAATTTTAAAAAGCTTTTTTGGAAAAGAATATGATTTGGAAGAATGGCGTGTAAAGTTTTACTAGTAGTGGAGGGGATGGTTGAAATGAAGAAAAAAATATTATATGCAATTGGAATTATCGTTGGTGCTATGTTTATATTTTACTTTGCATTGTTCTTAACGGCTTAGGGGAAATCAAGTCATTTAATATACAGGGGTAGGTCCGAGGAAGCGTTTATGATCATATGTTCATAATACACGGATTCCCCCAATTAGTATGAGTATTTTCTTTGATCTTTGCTATGTAA
>JAUNBT010000056.1:0-7875 GCA_030526985.1 Lachnospiraceae bacterium
AGACTTGATTTTCTGTGAGAAACAATGTATTTTATATTTAGCAAGAGCATAAAGCAAGAACGAAGGCGTTCTCAGAATGAATTATCTGAGGACGCTTTTCTTATTTTTTAAACTTTTTATGTCTCCTGCCTATGAAAAAGAAAACATATATGTTTGCAAATGTTTATAATTGAGAAATGAAAGGATGTAGAGCTATGAAAATTAACGTATCAGAAATTTTTGGTTCCAACGTATTTAACGACAGCGTAATGAAAGCCCGTCTTCCAAAGGCTGTATACAAAGACCTTAAGAAGACAATTGAAAGTGGAACTGAGTTAAATCCGGAGATTGCAGATGTAGTTGCAAATGAGATGAAGGAGTGGGCAATCGAGAAAGGAGCTACTCATTTCACACACTGGTTCCAGCCAATGACAGGAATTACTGCAGAAAAACACGATGCTTTCATTTCCCCGACAGGTGACGGCAAAGTATTACTTGAGTTTTCCGGTAAAGAGTTAGTAAAAGGCGAGCCGGATGCTTCTTCTTTCCCATCAGGTGGATTAAGAGCAACTTTTGAGGCAAGAGGATATACGGCATGGGATTGTACCTCACCAGCATTTATTAAAGAATCTCCGAATGCAACAATTCTTTGTATCCCTACTGCATTCTGTTCTTACACAGGAGAAGCACTTGACAAAAAGACTCCTCTTTTAAGATCCATGCAGGCATTGGATGTACAGGCAATGCGTATTTTAAAATTATTTGGCAATACAACAGCAAAGAAAGTAACGACTTCCGTAGGACCGGAACAGGAGTATTTCTTAGTTGATAAAGAAAAATATTTAAAGAGAAAAGACTTGATCTTTACAGGACGTACCTTATTTGGTGCAATGCCTCCAAAAGGCCAGGAATTAGAAGATCACTATTTCGGTACAATCAAAGAGAGAATTGCAGGCTTTATGGAAGAGCTTAACGTAGAGCTTTGGAAATTAGGCATTACAGCAAAGACTCAGCACAATGAGGTTGCTCCGGCACAGCATGAGTTAGCACCGATTTATGATCAGAACAATATCGCAACTGACCACAACCAGTTAGTGATGGAGACAATGAAGAAAGTGGCTGACAGACAGGGCCTTGTATGCCTCCTTCATGAGAAACCATTTGCAGGAATTAACGGTTCCGGTAAACATAACAACTGGTCCATGGTAACAGACGATGGACAGAACCTGTTGGATCCTGGAAAAACACCTCACCAGAATATCCAGTTCTTATTAATCTTAACATCCATCATCAAGGCTGTAGATTTACATGCGGGACTCCTTCGTATGTCTGCTTCCACACCTGGTAATGATCACAGATTAGGAGCAAACGAAGCACCGCCGGCAATCATCTCCATCTTCTTAGGAGAACAGTTAGAGGATGTATTAAATCAGTTAGATACAACTGGTGAAGCTACAAGATCCTTAAAGGGTGCCCCATTAGTATCCGGTGTACATACCCTTCCTGCATTCCAGAAAGATGCAACAGACCGTAACCGTACATCACCGTTTGCATTTACTGGAAATAAATTCGAGTTCAGAATGGTTGGTTCTACCCAGTCCATCTCTGACCCTAACGTAATTCTTAACACAATCGTTGCAGATGTATTAGCAGATGCAGCAGATGAGCTTGAGAAAGCAGAGAACTTTGATCTTGCGGTGCATGATCTGATTAAGAAAAACATTGCTGAGCACAAAAAAGTTGTATTTAACGGAAATGGTTACTCTGATGAATGGGTTGCAGAAGCCGAAAGACGCGGTCTTCCAAACTTAAAATCTATGGTAGATGCTATTCCTGAATTAGCAACAGACGAAGCAATCGAGATGTTTGAAAAACATGGTGTATATACAAAAGCAGAGCTTTGCTCCAGAGTGGAAGTACTCTTTGAGCAGTACTCTAAGGTAATCAATATCGAAGCATTATCCATGATCGATATGGCAAAGAAACAGATTGTTCCAGCTGTAATTAAATATCAGACCAGCTTAGCAGAATCTATTAATGGAATTAAGGCAGCATGCCCAGGCACAGATACTTCTGTACAGGAAAAATTAATGGCTGATATTGCTGCAAACCTTGCTCCATTATACGAAGCAACTGCAAAACTTGAAAAAGTAGAGGCAGAAGCAAATAGCATGGAAGATGTAGAAGCACAGGCAAGATACTATCATGATGTTGTATTTGCAGCAATGGATGAGGTTCGTACACCAGCAGATGCATTAGAGATGTTAGTTGCCAAAGAAGCTTGGCCATTCCCAAGCTATGGTGATTTATTATTCGAAGTATAAGATAACTCCTTAGATTTGATCAACTTATAATAGAAACAAAGAGACCGAAGAGGGATAACAGATTATTGTGATAAATAACTGTGAAGATATCTTCGGTCTCTTTTTTCGTATATTTTTTCTACTCCCTAATATAATAAGAAAGAGGACATGTTTGGACCCAGCGAAGTGGATTTGCAATCATCCGTTTGGTTCTGAACCGTTAGAAAAATGTGAAAAGGTGGGAGCAGTAAAATATGGCGAAGTGGACAGTTGTGTTAAAAATAGGAACGCTGTTTGTCTGGCTTACAGTTATGGTAGCAGTGGTAACATTTTTGACACAAGGGATAAAGGAGGAACAATCTCTTTTAAATGCGAGTGGAAAAAAGACGGAAACCTCCGGACAGACAACAAAGAAGATAAAAGAGGGATGGGAAGAGAAGGCAGAGAGTACAGATACGGAAGAATCCCTTTCTAAAGAAGAGAAATATGCGTATCTTACCTTTGATGACGGACCCTCGGATAACACAGATAAGATTCTTTCTATATTAAAGGAGAAAGATGTAAAAGCAACCTTTTTTGTTGTAGGTAAGACAGATGAAAAATCAAAAGAGCGATATTGCCGGATTGTTGAGGAAGGACACAGTCTGGGAATGCATTCTTATAGCCATGACTATTCTTATATCTATGGTTCCTTAGAGCATTATAAAGAGGATCTTATGCGGCTTCATGACTATTTATACGAAGTGACGGGTGAGAAGGTGAAACTTTATCGCTTTCCCGGAGGAAGCAGTAATAGTGTCGCCAAAATCCCGATTCAGTCCTGTATTCGCTTTTTAGAGAAGAAAGGTTTCGTCTACTATGACTGGAATGCGTCCAGTGAAGATGCAGTACTGATCGGAACGCCCTGCGAAACTCTAAATCAAAATATTTTAAAAGATGCTTTGTTATATCATAATACGATTATATTAATGCATGATTTATATGAGTGTGCAGGCACAGTGGAAGGTCTTGGAGCTTTGATTGACCGGCTTCGGGAGGAAGGGTATGAACTAAAATCGATTACCTTAGAAACAGTTCCTGTGCAACATGTAAAGGATACACCAGATAAATAATGGGAAAAGAAAGAAAAACAACGCCAAAACTTATGGTTTTTAGGAAAGTCAAGGAAAACTTGACAGGAAAATAAAAATATAGTAGGATAAATACATCGTAAACGAAGGCGTTTCAGTAAAAGAATTGGACTGGAATGCCTTTTTTCATTGAGGAGATGATGATATGAAGATGGTTCAAGTGGTTTTAAAACCTGAAAAATTAGAGATATTAAAACAGGCATTAGAAGAAAATGACGCAAAAGGATTGAATGTTACAAGCATTATGGGATGTGGAAACCAGAAAGGATACATCCGCATGTATCGAGGAGTAAAGCAGTCAGTCAATATCCTGCCAAAGATTAAGTTAGACATTGTCGTTGCAGATAACGAAGTGGAGAAAGTGGTAGATATTGTAATGGATGCGTTAGCAGATGGAAGCTATGGAGATGGTAAGATTTTTATCCGTTCCGTAGAAGAGGTTGTCAGAGTCAGAACCGGTGAGACTGGTGTCGGTGCACTGTAAAACTATAATAAGCCTTCAATTTTCAATTTTCATATACAATTTCCGGGAAACCGGGGGCAGAGAGGTTTTCGCTTCTCTGCTTTTTTTTTGGCAAAAAAGCACTTTTACTTGACAAGAGGACAGAAATAAATTAGAGTATCCAAAGTAGAGTTGAGTGAGACAAAGAAAGGAAATGAAAGATGCTTATACAATTAATTTGGCTGATTGTCGGCTTTGTACTGCTGATAAAAGGCGCAGACATTTTTGTGGAGGGAGCTTCCGGTATTGCGGCAAAACTTCGAATTCCACAGATCATTATTGGACTTACCATTGTGGCTTTTGGAACGAGTGCACCAGAGGCAGCAATCAGTATCTCGGCAGCACTGAAAGGAAGTGCGGGAATTGCGGTTGGTAATGTCATTGGAAGTAATACAATCAATATTTTACTGATTCTTGGAATTACCGCCCTGATTGTGCGGATTCCAATCCAGAGAGAAACATTTCAATATGAGATTCCATATGTGATTTTGATATCTGTGGTACTGCTCGTGTTTGGAATTCGAGGATGGGTGATTTCCAGACTGAACGGAGCCTGTTTCTGGATTTTATTTATCTGTTTTTTCGTCTATTTGATTCGTCTGTCATTACAGGAGAACGAAAAGAAAAAGGAGGTAGTGGAAGAGAAGCGGAATTATCTCCTTTTGGCGGTTATGGTGCTGATTGGACTGGCTTGTGTTGTTTTTGGAAGCGATAAGATTGTAGATTCTGCAACTTATATTGCCCAGGCAGTGGGCATGAGTGATCGTTTGATTGGACTGACCATCGTAGCTTTTGGTACATCCCTTCCGGAGCTGGTAACTTCTGTAACAGCTGCGAGAAAAGGAAATGCTGATTTGGCAGTCGGAAACATTGTAGGAAGCAATATTTTTAATATATTATTTGTTATAGGAACAGTATCTCTGATTCGTCCGATTTCTTATGGAATGGAATTTGTACCAGATACGATTGTAGCGATTTTATCTGCTGTAGCTCTTTATTTTCTCGCAGGCAGAGGTCTTGCACTTGGGAGAAAGAGTGGCATCGTGCTTCTCATTTGTTATGCAGCATATGATGTTTTCTTGTTTTTGGCGTAAATTGTCGGAAATGTTTAGCTTGAAAACAGACAGGAAGTTATAGGAAATCGTTGGGAGGCGGTATTTACGAGTGAGAAAGATAATATACTGACTTATGAAAAAGCACGGGAATATCTAAATCAAGCGGCAAAAAAGGGGATTGTTCTGGGCCTTTCTACTATGGAAGAACTGTTAAGAAGACTTGGCAATCCGGAGAGAGAATTATCCATTGTGCACATTGCGGGAACGAATGGAAAGGGTTCGATTCTTTCTTTTATAGAAAGGGTTTTAATCGAAGGCGGATATCACACGGGAAGGTACGTATCTCCGGCAGTGGGGGCCTATGAGGAACGATTTTTGCTGGATGGAGAACCGGTGGCGAAAGAGAATATTGCAGGTCTTATAACTCAGGTGAAGATGGCAGCAGAACAGATGAATGCAGAAGGATTCCCCTTGCCTACAGTATTTGAGATGGAGACGGCAATGGCATTTTTATGCTTTTACAAGGCCAGAGTTTCTGTAGTACTTTTAGAAACCGGAATGGGTGGAAGACTAGATGCGACCAATGTGATAACAAAGCCGTTGCTTTCTATCATTGCCTCAGTCAGCATGGATCACATGGCGGCTTTAGGAGAAACACTGACAGAAATTGCAGGGGAAAAAGCAGGAATTATTAAGGAGAATTGTCCGACCTTACTCTATCCTTTCAATCCGCCGGAAGTGAAAACGGTGATAGAAGAAGAATGCAAAAAAAAATCCAGTCCATTTTATGAAATTGATCTCTCACTTTTGAAAAATG
Organism: Lachnospiraceae bacterium; assembly: GCA_030526985.1. GTDB lineage: Bacteria > Bacillota > Clostridia > Lachnospirales > Lachnospiraceae > SIG292. Next base: position 5,787 of record JAUNBT010000056.1, read on the forward strand.
GGAAAGAAGAAAAGGATGGAAGTTGCTTCGATTATGGTACGTTTAAAAATCTTTCCATCAAACTTCCCGGCCATCATCAGATCATGAATGCGGTGACGGCAATTAAAGCGGTGGATATTTTAAAAAACAGATTTCCGATGAAAGAAGAACAGCTTCGGGAAGCCCTTAAAAAAACCCAATGGAGAGCAAGACTTCAAAAAATCAGCGAAACCCCTTTGATTTATCTTGACGGTGCTCACAATTACGATGGGGCAAAGCAGTTAGAGCGGTTTATCAAAACGCATTTTAAGAACGAAAGAGTGCTTGGCGTGATGGGTGTTTTAAAAGATAAAGAGTATGATAAGATTGCATCTTGTGTGCTTCCTCTAATGGAGAAAGTGGTAACGATTACACCAGATAATCCCAGAGCATTAGATGGAAAGCTGTTAAAAAAGACTGCCCAAAAATATTGCCAGGATGTGATCTCTATTCCAAACCCAAAAGAAGGACTAGAATGGATGAAGAAGCAGGCAGCACCGGAGGATGTCATTATTGTATTTGGTTCCCTGTCTTTCATGGACCAGATTGGAGAGAGCGATGGAACGATATCAGAAGATTGCAAAGCATAAAAAATTCAAAAAATATATTGCCAAAATAAAAAAATTAGAAGAGAATAGAATTTATTGCCATCATGATGTCACGCATCTTTTGGATGTGGGAAGAATTGCCTATATCAGGGCATTAGAAAAACACCTTCCTCTCTCAAAGGATATGATATATGCGGCAGCGCTGCTTCACGATATCGGGAAAGTGAAACAATATAATAAGAAGATTCCACACGAAATCGGAGGACTTCCCATAGCAAAAAAGGTACTTGTGGATTGTGGATATCACAATGAGGAAATTGCGGTTATTTTAGAGGCAATTCGTTTTCACAGAAGAGGGATGGAAGGCGGCACGAATCTTTTAGGACAACTGCTTTATGAAGCGGACAAAGGCTCCAGACTTTGTATGTTCTGTGAAGGAAGAAAGAGCTGTAATTGGACCAAAGAGGAAAAAAACAGCCGGATTGAGTATTAAGCCGTAAGGTGACGGAGGATGAATTATGATTATAGGAAAAAAAGAATTTAACACTGCTCAGGAAGCATATATTATGGGAATTTTAAATGTGACGCCGGATTCTTTTTCAGACGGAGGCCGGTGGAATACTATGGATGCTGCCCTAAAAAGAGCGGAAGAAATGATAAAAGAAGGGGCAGATCTGATTGACCTTGGCGGAGAATCTACCCGTCCAGGCCATGAAAAAATCAGTGATGAAGAGGAAATCGAGCGAACTGCTCCGGTTATTGAAGCATTAAAACAGCGTTTTGATGTGCCTGTTTCCCTAGATACCTATAAGCTTCCCGTCGCAAAAGCGGGAATCGAGGCAGGTGCAGATTTGATTAACGATATCTGGGGACTTAAGTGGGATCAGGATTTGGCAACCTTGATTGCGGATACCGGTGTAGCATGCTGTCTTATGCATAATAGAGATAATACAGATTATACGAATTATTTAGAGGATGTGCGGGATGATCTGGAAGAGACGATGGATATTGCATTTTGGGCTGGTATTAACCCGGAAAAAATTATGCTTGATCCGGGAATCGGATTTGGAAAAACATTAGAGCAGAATTTGATTATGATGAATCATTTAGAACTTTATTTAAAATGGGGTGTGCCACTGCTTTTGGGGACTTCCCGAAAATCAATGATTGGACTGACCTTAAACCTTCCGGTAAGTGAACGGGTGGAGGGAACCATCGCGACCACTGTCCTTGGCAGAATGAAGGGTGCCTCCTTCTTCCGTGTACATGATGTAAAGGAAAATAAACGTGCACTTAAAATGACGGAGGCCATTTTAAAGGCAGGAAAGCAGGCGTAAGGATGGACGAAATCAGAATTGAGCAGTTAGAACTTTTTTGTAACCATGGCGTGTTTCCGGAGGAAAATGTGTTGGGACAGAAATTCCTGGTTTCGGCTATTTTATATACGGATACACGAAAAGCAGGGAAATCAGACAAAATGGAAGACTCTATCCATTATGGAGAAATCTGCGGTACAATTAAAA
>JAUNBT010000056.1:7885-16133 GCA_030526985.1 Lachnospiraceae bacterium
TATTTGCGAGAAGCTTCTGTGCCAATATAAGCGGTTAGAAAAGATAACACTTACCATTGAAAAACCATGGGCACCAGTCCTTCTTCCATTAAAAACCGTTTCTGTCACGATTACAAGACAGTGGCATAAAGTATATTTAGGAATCGGCTCAAATATGGGAGATAGGAAAAAATATTTAGAGGATGCAGTTCAATTTCTAAAAGAGGAAAGTGATATACGTGATGTCAAAGTATCCAAGTGGATTGAGACGGAACCATATGGCTACGAGGAACAGGAGTGTTTCTTAAATGGATGCATTTATCTTTTAACATTAAAACAGCCTTATGAACTTCTTGATTTTTTACACGAGATTGAAAACAGGGCGGGAAGAAAGCGGACAATTCACTGGGGTCCCCGTACTTTAGATCTTGATATTTTGTTTTATGATAAGCTGATTATGGAGGAGGAAGATCTTATCATTCCCCATAAAGAAATCGAAAAAAGAGCCTTCGTTTTGGAACCTTTGAGGGAACTTGCACCGGCGTTTCACCACCCAATAACAGGGCTTTCCATTGAAAAAATGTGTGAACTCCTTGACAAAGAGGGGAAATAGGGATAATATTTTAGAGTGTGCGTCTTAGATATGCACACTCTTTTCTAGTGTAAGAAAAGCTATGGGAGAAAATAAATGAAAGATTTAAAGGAAATTCGAGAAAGAATCGATACAATTGATCATGAACTGGTATCCCTTTTTCAGGAACGAATGGACTGTGCCCGGGAAGTGGCAGAGTACAAAAAAGGGAAGGGAATGGGTGTTTATGACAGGAAGCGTGAGGAAGAAAAGCTGGTAAGCCTGTCTGAGCAGGTGGAAGGTTTCTTTTTAAAGAGAAGTATTAAGGAATTATTCCGGCAGATTATGTCCATCAGCCGAAAATACCAATACCAGCTGCTTGGGACAAGAGACCGCTACATTGAGAACTATTTTCATCAGGTAGATGAACTCACAATTTTTGATGACACAAGAGTGGTTTACCAGGGAGTGGAAGGGGCCTACAGTCAGTTGGCAGCCGAGAAATTCTTCGGTGAGGCCGTGGATAACTACCATGTAGACACTTTTGATGATGTGGCGAAGGCATTGAATAACGGAGATGCAGATTATGGGGTGCTGCCAATCGAGAATTCTTCTGCAGGTAATGTGGAGGGAAATTATGACATTCTTCTTAAGAATGATGTATGCATTGTAGGAGAAGTAATCATATCCATAGAGCATGCTTTGATTGGACTTCCAGGCTCCACAAAGGAGGATATTAAGATTGTATATTCTCATCCTCAGGGACTCATGCAGTGCCGGGAATATCTCAATGAGATGAATGTAAAGAAAATTAGTGTAAACAACACAGCAGGTGCAGCAAAGAAAGTACTGAAGGAGCAGGATGCTTCCCATGGTGCAGTGGCAAGTGAGAGAGCAGCTGCATTATACGGTCTATCCATATTAGAAAGAAAAATCAATGACAGACCGAATAATTCGACCCGCTTTTTTATTCTTTCCAAGAAACGGCAATATAAAAAGAATGCAGATAAAGTGAGCATTTCTTTTTCTCTGCCACATGAGAGCGGTACTCTTTATAATATTTTATCTCATTTGATTTTTAATGATTTAAGTATGACAAATATTGAATCAGCACCTCTTCGGGATCGGGAGTGGGAATACCGCTTCTTTATAGATGTAGAGGGCAATCTGAGGGATCCGGCGATGAAGAACGCATTGAAGGGTATCCGGGAGGAGACTGCTGATTTTAAGATTTTAGGGAATTATTAGGTGAAAGGTATGATAAGAACAAAGGAATTGGTGATATACCGGGGAATCCGGAATAACACAATATTTAGAAAAATGGAACAAGTCATGACAGAGTGGGAGGATTCTAAAGGGGATCTGCTTCCGACTTCAAAAAGAGAGGAATTACTGGAGAATTTGTTCGACGGTATTTACGGACTGGTAGAAGAAGGACAAAAGAGAAGTTTCTGCGGGAATCTATGGCAGGCACATCTGACCTATCTTTTGGCAAATGATGAGAATGCATTCAGTCGTTTTTGTGAAAAGAAGGGAACTTTGGATGGATCCATCAATGCATTGGTACTCCATGATCTTTCCATTATTCAGGAGATGTTTCTTTATGATTTTAAAGAGCTTGAGAGGGGACTTGATGTTTCTTTCTTTTCTTTGATTGATCATTTTGAGCCGGCCTGTGCGAAGGGAATTGTGTTCAACAAACTTCTAAGAGACCGGATGAATGAGCTTTCCGGGAAACTTGCCGGTGCTTCAGATCCAAAACAGATGCAAAAGGAGCTTGGAAGTTTTTATGCAGATTACGGTGTAGGAAATTTCGGACTACACAAATCATTTCGCGTAAAACACGAAGAGAACGGAGCAAAGATTCTTCCGATTACGAATAGTGAATCCATTCATTTAGATGATTTGATTGGATATGAGAAGCAAAAACAGCAATTGATTGATAATACGGAAGCATTTGTCAAAGGTCAGAAAGCCAATAATGTTCTTCTTTTTGGTGAGAGCGGCACAGGAAAAAGTTCCAGTGTTAAGGCAATATTGAATGAATACTACAAAGATGGACTGAGAATGATTGAGATTTTCAAGCATCAGTTCGGAGATCTTACTTCTGTCATCGAACAGATCAAGGATAGAAATTATAAATTTATTATTTATATGGATGACCTATCCTTTGAAGAGACAGAGCTGGAATATAAATACCTAAAGGCAGTCATTGAGGGCGGTCTGGAGAAACGTCCGGACAATGTGCTGATATATGCCACATCCAACAGAAGACACCTGGTCAAGGAACGCTGGGATGAGAGAAAACAGAATGCAGACGATGTCCATGGCAATGATTCAAAGGAAGAGAAGCTGTCTTTATATGCAAGATTTGGCGTGACCATTTACTATGGCTCTCCAATGCAGAAAGATTATTTAAAAATTGTGGATGGACTTGCAAAGCAGAAGAATATTTTGATGGATCAGGAGAGACTCCATCAAGAAGCAATCCGGTGGGAACTTTCCCATGGAGGATTTTCCGGCAGAGCAGCCCAGCAATTTATTACCCATCTGTTTGCAATGCAGAATATGGGAAAGTATTAGAACTATGAGTAAGGAAAGAAAGAATACGGTGAGAGATATGAATCAAAACAAGTTAAGGGAGAAAACAGTTGCCGCAAAAACTGTTTTTTTAAGAGGGATAAGAGGATTTGTTATCATATTGTTAGCTGGATTTTTGGTTTTAACAGGTTTGACTTTCAGTGATTACAGAAAAGAATCTTTGACAGAAGCGAGTTTAAGCGGAATCAGAGAATTAGTTATGATCGATAACGAAGTAGAGGCTGTCCAGGGATTTCGGGCAAAATTTACGAATTTAGATACAGTTTATGTCTATTTTGCCAATGAGCAGGAAGGAAAGAATCAGGGAACGATTCTTTTTAAGCTTCTTGATCAGGCAGGACGGGAAGTTGCAGCAAACCAGATAGAAGCGAGTAAGATTGTGAATAAAGATTTCACAGCTGTCAAATTGAATGCATCGCTTACACCCGGTAAAACTTACCGGTTTGTTATAAGTGGAGAAGGTTTGACTGCGGGAAAATCTCCGATTTTATATCGGCAAAAGCAGTCTTTTGGAAGTAATCATGTTGTTTTAAGCGGTGTCACAGGCAGTGCAAAGATGGAAATCAGTTATTATTATCCAGCGGAGACCTGGGTGCAGATGGCCCTGATTATGGGTGCTATTCTTGCATTGATGATGCTGGTGCTTGTAAAAAGAGAGAGAATTTTTGTCGGGCCTAAGACAGAATTCATTGGGAAATATGCAGAAAAACTAATCTTTTTCCTTGTACCTTTCCTATCCTTTTTTATGGTAGAACATTTTACCTACAATTCCATTGGTGATATTTATTTTGCCGGAACAGTGATGAATCTGGTTATTTATTATTGTTTGTATTTTTTAGGATATATGATCACAAACAGCAGAAGAGCAACGGTAATCGGATGTCTTTTGATTAGTTATATTTTAGGAGCAGCGAATTATTTTGTCCTGTCTTTCCGGGGAACACCGATTCTCCCAACGGATATTGCCTCCTTTACAACAGCGATGAATGTGGCAGAAAATTATACATACTCTTTAAACTCCGCCTTTTTTACAAATGCACTCCTTGCTTTTTTTGTTGCTATTTTTTATTGCAAATTAAGACCAGGGCGGACGATGACAATCAAAAGAAGAGCCGCGCTGTTTGGAACAGTAATGGCGGCGTGTGTCTGCGTCGGGGCATTTATTGGACAGGAAAAGATACTGGAAGAGTATCATGTGAAAGCAGATATCTGGAATCAGAAGAGAGGATACAGCAGAGACGGGGCTTTGGCAAGCTTTTTCTTGAATGCAAAATATCTTTATGCAGAAAAACCAGATGGTTATTCTGTAGATAAGGTGAAAGAGATTGCAGAGACCTACATATGGAATGAAGGAGAATCTGCTTCTTTAAATGGAATATCGAGTAGTACAAAAAAGAAGACTTCTGAGAAAAAAGAAACCGAGAAGTCTTCAAAAAAAAAAACCCAACATCATAATGATTATGAATGAGGCGTTCAGTGATCTTTCTGTCATCAATCCAATTGAGACAAATGAGGATTATATGCCTTATATACGGGGATTAACAAAAAATACGGTAAAGGGCAATCTATTTGTTTCGATTTTCGGTGCAGGTACTTGCAACTCAGAGTTTGAAGTCCTGACAGGGAATTCGATGGCTTTTCTTCCGAGTGGAAGTATCGGATATACCCAGTTTGTAAAAGATTCCATGCCGAATCTGGTACAGGTGTTAAAAGCACAGGGATATACAGGAAATATTGCGCTTCATCCTTATCTTGCTGATGGATGGAACCGGCCTACGGTTTATTCCCTGTTCGGGTTTGAACGGTTTTTATCTCAGGATGATTTTGAAAATCCTGAAATGATTCGAAAATACATCAGCGATGAGGAAGATTTTAATAAGATTATTTCTCTTTATGAAGAGAACCGGGAGGAAGAGTCAGAGAATCCCTTTTTTCTGTTTACAGTCACGATGCAAAATCATGGTGGTTTCAGTAAAGACTATGGAAATTTAGAAAAAGAAATTGAAATCACAGACGAGGCATTGAAGGATGACGAGGCAGAGCAATATCTTTCTTTAATAAAAAAATCAGACGATGCATTTAAAAAGCTTGTAAAATATTTTAAAAAGGTAGAGGAGCCGACTCTGATTGTCATGTGGGGAGATCATCAGCCAAGTGTGCATGACGAATTTTATCAAAAACTGTATGGTAAGGATATGAGTACTTTGACTGTGGAGGAACTCCAAAAGAAATATCAGGTACCATTTATTATATGGGCGAACTATGATATTGAAGAAACACAGGTAGAAGCCATGAGCGCCAATTATTTAGGTGCCTATCTTCTGGAGATGGCAGGACTTCAGATGACCCCATATCAACGATATCTGCTAGATCTTAGTAAAATGCTTCCGGTGATAAATGCTGTCGGTTATATCGGAGATGATGGGAACTACTATGAACAGGGCGAAGATTCTGATTATTCGGATTATATCGCAAATTATAAGATTCTCCAGTACAATAATGTAATTGATTATGAAAACCGGTATGATAGCTTTTTTGGTGCGGATAATCTGGTAGATTAAAAAATGAAATTTTAGCTTGAAAAAAATGCAAAATGATTATATGATAGATGAGATCATGTAAGAACAAATTTTGACGGAGGAATAAGACCAATGAAGAAGTTAGTAAAGTTCTGCGGAAGCTCTCTAGCCAGCGCAGAACAATTCAATAAAGTCAGTAAGATTATTTTAGCAGAAGAGGCAAGACGGTATGTTGTGCCATCTGCACCGGGTAAGCGTTTTTCCAACGATATAAAAGTGACAGATATGCTTTATGAATGTTATGCGTTAGCAGAGGCACAGAAGCCATTTGACAAAGAACTTGACAGAATTAAAGCAAGATACAATGAGATTATTCAGGGGCTGGAACTGGAATTATCTTTAGACGGTGAATTCGAGACAATCAAGGCAGAGTTTTCGAAGAAAGCCGGAACAGATTATGCAGCTTCCCGTGGAGAATATTTGAATGGAATTATTATGGCAGCCTATTTAGGATATGAGTTTATTGATTCTGCTGAGGTAATTCGTTTTAAAGAGGATGGGACTCTGGACGAGGGTGCAACACAGTCTTTATTATCTGCAAGACTTGAGGCAACCGAGAAAGGTGTCATTCCTGGATTTTATGGAGCAAAGGCGGATGGCTGTGTAAAAACATTTTCCAGAGGTGGATCTGATGTGACCGGTTCTCTCGTTGCAAAGGCGTGCCATGCAGATGTCTATGAAAACTGGACGGATGTATCTGGATTTATGGTAGCGGATCCCAGAATTATTGAGAATCCAGCGGTAATTGATACGATTACTTACAGAGAATTAAGAGAATTGGCATATATGGGTGCAACAGTTCTGCATGAAGATGCAATTTTCCCAGTTCGAAAAGAGGGAATTCCAATTAATATCAGGAATACGAATGCACCGGATGACAGAGGAACCTACATTGTGGAAAGTACCTGCAAAAAATCCGATTTCATTATCACGGGAATTGCAGGAAAGAAAGGCTTTGCATCCATTAATATAGAAAAAGACATGATGAATTCGGAGATCGGTTTTGGAAGAAGGGTGCTTAGCGTATTTGAGGAGAATGAGATATCCTTTGAGCATATGCCATCTGGTATTGATACGCTCACTGTTTTGGTACATCAACCGGAATTCGAGAAAAAAGAGCAGAAGATTCTTGGTGGAATTCATCGCCTATGCCAGCCGGATCATGTGGAACTTGAGACAGATCTTGCCCTTATTGCAGTTGTAGGAAGAGGAATGCGTTCTACACGAGGAACAGCAGGAAGAATCTTTTCTGCATTGGCACATGCCCGTGTCAATGTTAAGATGATTGATCAGGGCTCTAGTGAGTTGAATATTATTATCGGTGTCAGCAACGATGATTTTGAAGCTGCGATTCAGGCGATTTATCATATCTTTGTCACAGCAAGAATTTAGGAGAGAAGCCATATGATATGGATTGGAATTATGACAGCAATCTTTTTCCTGGATCTTTTCATCAAACAGATGGTGGAAAAAAAGATGAAGACAGGAGTGCGCAGAAAACTCGGTGACAGAGGTTTCTTCCTGCAGAAGCTTCATAATAAAGGATTTGCTCTGAATCGAATGGACAAACATCCAGACAGAGTAAAATGGATTCAGTCGGGGCTCATGGTTTTCTTTTCTATCTATGGTATTGCAAAAGTATTCTTTCACTCTGAAAGAAAGGTGACAGCGCTTGGCATGTCATTGATTCTTGGAGGAGGTTTTTCGAATCTTTATGATAGATGGAAAAGAGGATATGTAGTGGATTATCTCGGACTTCCGGGAATCAAGAAGATTGTTTTTAATCTCTCTGATTTGTGTATTTTCGCAGGAGCGTTTTTTGTGTTTCTGGGAGATTTACGAAATAGATTTCATTAAAAAAGGCGATTGGCATAAAAAATGTGCCAATCGCCTTTTCTTCTCTCATCTGTGCCGCCTGTATAGTTTGGCTTTTTGAAACCAACTGTCTACTGTACAGAGATTATCTCAGGATTTACCTGACCTTCGATGCCGCGGTATGTAAACTGAATGTTAGTGCCGCTTCCATTCTCATCGATTTCCTGTAGTCTTGCCAATACATCTTCATCATAAACAAAGAAGTTCTGATAAGTTCCGTCTGACATTGTAATCTCAACAGAGCTGCTGTCTACGAAACCGTTGAATGTTCCAGAAGCACTGAATTCTTCAGAAGGATTCTCGCTGACGTTATTCTGAACATCTGTTGTGCTGTCATCCTCGTCTGCTTCTTCGTTTTCAGAAGCATCACCAATGGAAACATTGTCATCATCATCTGATTCCAATTCTTCATCACCTGGTTCGTCTTCCGCATCCGGATTGATTACTTCATCTTCCGGTACTGCAGTGGTTTCGTCTGTAACCTCTTCGGTATCATCCTCTTTGTTTTCAATTACTGTGGATTCGTCGCTTTCAGATCCCTGAACAACTGCATCGGATTTGTCTGCTGTATCATCCTTGCCGCAAGCTGTGACAAAAGCTGCGCAAGTCAATATGCATAGGAATAAAAAAATCTTTCGTTTCA
>JAUNBT010000350.1 GCA_030526985.1 Lachnospiraceae bacterium
CGTCTACGAGCGCGGACAGTACCGAATCATCAAAGATTAAATCCGACTCGAATAACAGAGTATCATCCTCGCAGAGATAATCCCTGGTAAGAGAGAGTGAGTAAATGTTATTTGTTTTATCGTATATATGATTGTAAACAAATACGATGGGCGTTGAAATGTCCAACGTTCCTATGTAATCGATGAGCTTTTGTCCCTCGTATCCAACGACAATTATGATACGTTTCACTTTTTGCTTTTCTATTTGATGAAGCATTCGTTCAATAAGAGTGATGCCATTCACCTTTATCATACACTTCGTGTTGTTTTGTGTTAGCTCCTTAAGTCTCTTCCCCATGCCAGCGGCAAGAATAATGGCTTGCATTTGGTTACCTCCTGTGTATTTGTAGGCATTTCAAAAACAGAACTACAGCCAGAACTTTTCAGTGGGGGCGTTCATATCTATGTCCTGTGCCATTCTTCTATCGGAAACCATCTTGTATACTTTTGCTGCAAAATATATATCATGAATTGCTATTCCAATATTGTATGCAAGTATTCGTTCTTTATCATTAGAACGGCCTTCAGCAAAACCGTTCACGACATCGGTCATTTCTGCAAAATACTTATATCGTTCGAAAAATTTAAACCCACAAACGTGACTGCGATCATCCGCGAAGACCTTATCGAAAAATAAGTCGCAGTTCATAAATCCGCGTGTGTGAACCGGAACAATCAAGACACCCTCATCATAGACATCGTCTTGGCAGATATCATCTTTCAAGTATGTCGCGCAGGAAATAATCACATCCGAGCCTTTAACTAGCGTTACATTATCATTCACTTTACAAAAGTTAATATTGTTGTGTTTCGAGAATCGCTCTAAGAATAAGTCCTCCTGGCTCTTATACTTAAGGAGCTTTACAGTTAGTTCTCTATCTGGATACTTTTCGGCGAGGACGAGTAACGTCGCCCTTGCCGTATTTCCCAAGCCTAACATTCCGATAGTCTTAAAGTCTTTCTTGGCTAATGTTGCGATAGAGTGGGCGGCTACAGCGCCGGTCCTCATTGCAGTTATCCAATTTCCATCCATAAGGCAAACAATATCGCCTGTCGTTGAATCGAACAACAATATCTGACTGTCCAAACTAGGAATACGTGCCGGATAACGTGTTACAGTTTTGATACCGCCCATTGAGATGCTCGGGATAATACAGGGCATAACATTACAAAAAACATCTTCACTCGGTGCCATGTGAATCTTCGCAGGCAAAATTGCTTCGCTTTTTATCGCAATCATATTTTCAACCATAGAATAACACTCAGACGGAGATATTCCCAATGCTTTGATTTGATTAAAAGTAATAATATTCATCAAGTTTCTCCATTATTCACTAAATTACGTTCCACTCATTTAGGTCTTATTCTACATGATTATCTTAATTGTTGGTTAAATATGCATTAGTGATGCTCTTTTGAAAACATTATCCGTGACTAGACTAGGATCTGTCATTAGCAAAGGCTCACAAAAGCATTTGTAGTTTAAATATAATTGTGTGTTGTTCCAGTCTGGTTTAGTATCTTACAGGTGTCATATAATCACCATATAACTTAGTAAGATACTCATCGAATTTCTTCGGTATTGGCAGATTGAGTCCTTCAAACGGTACTCTTATTGTTTCTTTTATCATTTCTTTGTTCGATGGCTCGTTCAACCTATTTTTCGTGCACATTATATAAGTCCTTATAGAAGTCGAATATGGATACTTTGTTCCTAATTGTTTGTACTTCTTCTTGATATATTTGTCAGACACAAAGAACAAGCATGTTTTTATACAAATAATAGCAATTCTGTTTCTTTTCCGTGAGTATAATAAATTCCGGTATTTGCAATGTAGAATCATATATGTATAATAACACTTTTTGCTAAATTTCTTATAATTTTTTTCATCGTTCGGCGCACCACCTAAACAAAAAATATCTATATGCACTTCATCATGAGATATGTTTTTAAATGCAATTCTATCAAATCCTTGAGAGTAGCATTTCTCTTCATCCCACTTATAAAGACGCATATTAGTAGGAAGCTCAGTATCAAGAGCCCTCCTCAATTTCAATGCATCATCTATGCAAATAACAACATCAACATCTGTATCCCATGGAATAAATCCATTATGCCGTACCGCCCCTAATACTGATCCGAATGCCAGTGTGTATGCGATATTGTTCGCACTGCATATTCTGTCAAAAGCTCTTAATAGTTCAAGAGCTTTGTTTTGTATCTCTTTTATATTTCTCATCATTATTATCGTTCCCCCAATAGACTTCGATATATAGTATCAAGTTTCTCCACAGTATGTTCCCAACTATACTGCTGAGCTCTTTCTTCAACTCTCTTCGCACATTCTTTATAGAACTGGTCGTCATTGATAATATCATTCATCGCAGAACAGACAGCATGGCTATTTTTACAAGGAAAAATAATACCATAGTCGCCAATAACGTTTTTGACATTACCTGAATCAGATGCTATTACAGGTGTACCTGTTGCCATTGCCTCAATTATAACTTTAGGGAATCCTTCACTCACTGATGTTAATACAAAAGCCACGGATTTGTTAAGCTCATCCGAAATATATTGCCTTCCCTGCGTTCCTCTAAACTCAACAGCCGCCCCTACTCCAAGTTCTACACATAATGATTCAAGTTTTGCGCGTTCATCTCCATCTCCAATTATAACGAGCTTAAAATCAGG
>JAUNBT010000351.1 GCA_030526985.1 Lachnospiraceae bacterium
ATATAAATGGAGCAAATGAGCTGCTAATAAGTGATGAGGTGGGACTTGGTAAAACAATAGAAGCAGGGATACTCATAATGGAAGAATTAACAGTGGATGTTAATTCTAGAATAGTTGTTTTATGCCCAGCATTTTTACGTGAAAAGTGGTATCAAGAATTAAATGAAAAATTTCTTCTTGATTCTCAAATATATGATGGAAAAACGCCTATTGATTCAATGACAAGCATTATTATCCTTCCAATATCAAGAATCAAACAATACCTAGAAATAGAAAGTGAATTCAATTATTCAATGGTAATTGTTGATGAGGTTCATTATTTTAAAAATTCCAATAGTACTAGATATGGTTATATAAAGAAACTACTTGAACAAATAGGAGATTGTAAAAGAGTATTTATGTCTGCAACTCCGGTTAATAATTCAGGAAACGATTATCGCTCAATCGAACGTTTATTTGCATCTAAATCAGAGAAAACAAATACAACGAAGAAGCAAGCGTATATTTATTTGCCAGAGAGAAATGTTGAGGATGTTTATATAGAACTTACTGGAAGAGAGCAGGAGTTCTATGATGCAACTGATGCATTGGATCCGTTTTCAGGTACCATTTACAGGCATATTGGATCCAGTTGTTTATATGCTTTGAGTAGATATGCATATTCATGGAGTGAGCTAACATCCGAAACAAAAGAAGAATTAAGAAATTCGCTGGAGGCGTTGATGGATGGTCGTGGCATGGATGAAATTGACGAAGGATGTTTTAATGCAATGAAGAAATTGCCCGCTCCAGATGTGGACTCAAAGATTACAAAATTAAAGGAAATACTTATGGATTATGAGCCTGGATGTAAAATTGTTTTATTTTCGCATTACATAGAGACTGTTAAGTACTTGCATTCAGAATTATCTGGAGATTTTAATACAGGATATATTTATGCAAACACGATTAGTAATAATATTCCATGTAGGAATATTAAGAATAAGTTTGTAGATGCAAAGAATTGGTTCTGTAATGAGAGTGATAAAACTACGATTTTGATTTGTAGTGATACTTGTCGCGAAGGTATTGATCTTGATATGGCAAATGTCCTAATCAATTATGATTTACCTTTTAATCCTTCGGTTTTGGAGCAGAGAATAGGCCGTATTGACAGGATGAGCCAAAAAAAAGATATGTTTATTTACAATTTTCATGTTAAAGGAACGTATGATGATAGGCTACACTTTATTCTGGCTGCAAAGCTTAGATTTATTAATTTCTACGCAGATTATGGAATTGGAAACCCATTAAATATTACATCAGAAGGAAACCATACCTTTGATAGTTTTATCAGATATTTTGGTAGACAAATTGAAGGTTCTAAAAACTTTGCTGTAATGAGTAATGAGGATTATTATGTCGCTAGCCGTATTTTAAGACAAGTTGGTGTCAAGTTGGAAAAGAAAGATGGAATAGATGGACTGAGAATGCAGGCAATCCTTCTGGACAGACTTAACGAAAACCAGGAACTAATTGAAAAGTGGTTTGATAAGGGTGAAATTAAAAAGATTACTGAAGAGCAGTTAGTTAAGAAAAGAAATGAGTTAGAGCGGTTGCTTAATTTTCCAAAGAAGATAAAAAGGAGCATCGAGTTTGACAAAGAGACGTTACAGATTATTGTAGAAAAGGCAAACAAAAATGCTCAATTTAGAAAGAGAATCTCAATGCTTATTAAAGATTATACAGAAAAATTAAGCATGATGGAAATTTCAGGAATGCCAATGGTTATAGGCGTTGATGACTTAAGAGCTGAGTACAGTTTTGGAATCGATGATACAGATGGTTTTATTCAAAGTTCGGTTATTGAGCTCTTAAGAAACGAAGGGGCAAAAGTATATGAGAATAACTGATTTAAAAAGTCTATATGACCAATACGGAAAAAAATCATCTGGTGCATTGGCACCGGATGATCAGCACGCACTTAAAGCAAGTCTTGACTCAATTAAGGATATAAAAAGTAAAGAAGATGCAAAGAAATTTCTTCAACTGCTAACATTGCTCAGAGAATCTGAGGTTAAGTCGATTGATGGACTTGGGGATTCGGCAATGGCGACAATTACTGGAGCCTTTGCAGGAGGTGACGAAGGAGTATACGCTGCAGATACAGATTTTATGAATGCTAGATTTATTTTCGAATTGGTACAGAATGTGGATGATTGTAAATATCAGGACGTTAACAATTGTACCCTTGAAATCCAATTTGATATCGAGTCTGATATAATCCGGCTCGAATACAACGAGCTTGGGTTTCAACCGGAAAATGTGTTAGCGATTACGGGATTGGGTAATTCAACAAAAAATCACAAAAAAGCAAGAAATGTGAAGGCTGAAAAAGAGATAGACCAGAGTGATTTGCAGGAAATCGGTGAAAAAGGCATCGGATTTAAGTCTATATTTGGATTGGCAAAACAAGTTAAAATTACTAGCCAATACTTTTGCTTCACTATAGATAGAAACAGATTTTTTGTTCCTATTGTGGATGATTATAAGGAGTTTACTTACACAAACAGAACAATTTTAGAACTAACATTAGACGAAGGAATGGTGGAAGAGCTATTTTTATTTCTGAAAAGGAAATATGATAACGTTGAAGCAGTCATAAATGAAAATCCAATTCTGTTTTTAAATAAACTGACGGAGATTAAGTACTATCAATCTGAAACGGATTATTTTGGATTTAAAGTGAGTAGA
>JAUNBT010000352.1 GCA_030526985.1 Lachnospiraceae bacterium
AATATGGATTTGATTTTATATATTGAGGGTTGAAGGAGATGAAACATGTTATTTGAAATAAAAAGGAAAGCGGTTAGATTATATAAGAAAATACGAAGAATGATGCTAAAAGCCCCACGACTGAAGTTTGTTTATGCGTGGTATTATAAACATTCTAAAATACAGGAGAAGCAGATTCTGTTTGAATCTTTTCATGGAAAAGGGATTTCAGACTCTCCCTTATATATGCTCTATGAGCTATTGAAATATGAGGATGCGGATCAATATAAAATTTATTTTGCGACCAATGATTTAAAAAAACATAGAGAGTTTGTCAAAACTTTAAATCATAAAATAGAACTGGTAGATATTACCACATATAAGTATTCGAAAATATTGGCCACTTCGAAATATTTGATTAATAATAGTTCATTTCCAGCTTTTTTTGTAAGAAGAGAAGAACAGGTATATCTACAGACTTGGCATGGAACGCCATTGAAGACTTTAGGAAAGAAGATGCGTTTTGGAATAGAATCCATGTATAATGTACAGCACAACTTTCTGCATGCCAGTCATATTATGTTCCCCAATGAGTTTACGAAAGATGTAATGATGAACGATTACAACTTGGATTCCTTATATACGGGAAAAGTTGTATTGAATGGCTATCCGCGCAATAGTATTTTCATGGACCAGAAAAAGGCAGATGAAATCTGCAGTAAATTAGGAAACGAAGAGTATACTACGTTGGCATACATGCCTACATGGCGTGGACAGAGTAATCATGACATACAGATTGATAATTATGCACAAGAAGTACATGGTATTTTACAGTACTTAGACGAGCAATTAACAGATAAGCAGAAATTATATGTGAATTTTCACCCAATTGTGGCAGCGTCTGTTACATTGGGAAATTATAAACATATCTTACCCTTCCCAGTGGAAGTGGATCAGTATCAATTCTTGAATAGTGTGGATGCATTGATTACAGATTATTCCAGTGTATTTTTTGATTTTTCTATTACCAGAAAGCCAATTATTTTATTTATGTATGATTATGAAGAGTATCTACATGATCGCGGCTTGTATTTTGATATAAAAGAATTGCCATTTCGGAAAATATATAATAAGGAAGATTTGGCTGCCTGTATTGTTTCAGAGGATTTTCGTAAGGATGATTACTCGAATGATCAGGAGTATATCAATAAGTATATTCAGTATGATTCCATCGATGCTGGAAAGCGTATGTTGGACCTGGTCATAAAAGGAGAAGAAAGTGGACTGAAAATAACTGATTACAGTGAAAATAAGAACCATAGAAGACGTGTCCTTTTTCCAAGTGGAATCAAGACTATCAATCGAATGGATTCTCTGGCCCGTTGTGTGGACTCGGAGCGAGATCTTGTGGTTTTTGAAAAAAGATATTTTGGTCCGGTAATGAGCAGCCATCTTCATGATACATATCCAGACGATTTTGACTATATGTTCATTACAAAAACCTGCCCAAGGACTTACTGGGAAGAGTGTCGGAAAAATGATGAAAAGACGAAGGACGTCATAGCTCAGCGAAGTCTGCAGTACTATTTTCCAGGATTGGATGTGGGGGGAGAGTATCTGACCGATTATTATCATGGGGATATTGGTGAAGAATTTTCTATAGAACCAGTGGACTTGCCAGCCAAACTATCGGTTGCAGACCATTATTTTTATGGTAAATATGAGTTGCCGGCTGAATTATCAGAATCAAAGCTGGTGCTTGTATGGAAAAATACGATTATATGGAATCGGGAGATATCAGACGAAGAGAAGAAAAACAGTACCATACGTGAGAACTTCCGCAGCTTTTTAGATGGTAATTATGCAAGAAAAGATTATCAATACCGTATGGCAATTGAAGTGATAAATCAAGAGGGAAGAAAATCTTTATGCTATTTGTTGGATGAAACACGATATGAGAATGTGAAAACACAAATAGATGATTTGAATCAATCAGCGTTGTGCCTGGAGGAGATTCCTCATACAAATGTTTCCTATGTGGATGGGGTGTTAAGAGATTCTATTTCCACAATTCCATGTCAGGAAAAGACTACGGGAAGAGCGGCACTTAAAGTATGTAATGCAAAAGAAGCCACAGGAAAATATATTCGTAGCCAGGTGATAAAATTATCAACTAAGGGTTCCGTATTAAAGATTAAAATTAAAATGAAGAAAAATGCGGAAATTATCAAGGATGTAAGACTTTCTTATAGAAGTGAAATAGAAGAAATCTACTATTCCATGAATTATCAGGTGTCTGAGAATAGTAAATATTGGATAATATCTGCTTCTCTCGACGTATCCAAAGTTGATCTTAAATCCTTATATTGGGATGTATTCGTTATGATAGAGCAGGAAGGTAAAATATCTGCGATTTCGTCATTTTTAAATGCTTTTCAGTATAATAAAATTTTGGTGGGTGATCAGCAATGTAATTTGTCTGATAATTTTGTATTATACCCGTACAGAACGAAAGGCGGAAAATTAGCCTATTTATACAGAGAAGACAATGGATATGATGATAAGAAAACCAATATAAAACAGTTGGCGGCATATTGTGAATACGCAATTTTTCTACCATTTTGGAAGAAAAAACGTCTGTGGCTAGTTTTTGAGAAGTTTTCTGGTATGGCGCAGGATAATGGCTATTACTTCTTTAAGTATTGTATGGAAAACCTGCCAGAGGAAGAGAAGAAACATATTTATTATA
>JAUNBT010000353.1 GCA_030526985.1 Lachnospiraceae bacterium
TACTTTTACAATCAACACATACCGCACAGACAATGATGAACAGATTGATAAAACTTTTACGATTAAGAAAGAAGAAGCACCTGCAAAAATCAGCTTGAAGACAAATGCGAAAGTGACGGTAGCTACACAGGTATATTCTGGAAAAGCTTTGAAACCAGCAATAAAAGTAGTATGTCAGGGAAAGACATTAAAAGCAGGTACAGATTATAAAGTAACTTATACTAATAACACAAAGATCGGTATTGCTAAAGCAACTATCACAGGAATTGGCAATTACACGGATAGTAAAACAGTCACATTTAAGATTGCTCCAAAGAAAACAACAATCAAGGGTGCGAGATCAAATAAAACTAAGACAGCAACGGTAACATACAACAAAGCAGCTGGAAGTGTAAGTGGATATCAAATTACTTATTCACAGAGCAATAAATTTACAAAAGCAAAATCACAGACAACAGCAAAAACATCATATACAATTAAATCCTTAACAAAAGGAAAAACATATTATGTAAAAGTAAGAGCATATAAGAATGTATCAGGAACAAAAGTATATGGTGCTTACAGCAAAACATTAAAGGTGAAAGTGAAGTAATAGTAGATGAAGAACATGATAAAAAGAGGGTGCCTGGCATTGGCAGGCATCCTTTTTCTTTTGTTCCTATACCAGTTCAACCAGATAGAGAAAAGTGAATTGTTAGAGACAGAAGGAAGAAACTTTGAGAAAGCAGAAGTAGTAGAAATACTCACTGATAATGAAACAGAAAATGGAAATATTATAGGAACACAGCAAGTCAAGGTTAAAATACTGACAGGAGCCCATAAAGGAGAAGAAGTCGAAGGAAACAGTTCGGCCAGTTATTTATTCGGTGCACACTGTGAGGTTGGAATGAAAGTGGTCGTAATTCTAAGTGAATCTGACAATACAATCATTGCATCTGTGTATAGCGTAAATCGTGAACCGGCTATTTATCTGATGATTGCAGCATTTATTCTGATCACAGTGCTGATTGGGGGCAAGAAAGGTCTTTCGTCCATTGCGGCACTGATATTCACATTGATTTGTGTATTATTCCTGTTTCTTCCTATGATTTATAAGGGGATATCCCCAACATTTTCTGCGGTGGTAGTGGTTGTAATTACAACGGTGGCAACCATGTATCTGATTGATGGTCTGTCCAGAAAGTCCTGTGCTGCAATGCTAGGCACAGTAATTGGTGTTGTGGCAGCTGGTGGTTTTGCCTGGATATTTGGCAAAGTCACACAGATTTCCGGCTATAACGTATCGGATATCGAGAATCTTGTTTATGTGGAAGAAAAGACAAATATTCAGATTGGGGAATTGCTTTTTGCAGGAATTCTAATTGCTGCACTTGGCGCAGTTATGGATGTGGGAATGTCGATTTCATCCACTATATATGAGATTCATGTGAAAAATACCGCTCTGACAGCCAGAGAATTATTTAAGTCTGGAATGAATGTAGGGAAAGACATGATGGGAACCATGTCAAATACTTTGATCCTGGCTTTTACAGGAGGATCCTTGAACACACTGGTGTTTATCTACGCATATAATTATCAGTACCGACAGATTATCAATATGTATTCGGTGGGAATTGAATTGATGCAAGGAATTTCCGCCAGTCTTGGCGTTATCTTGACGGTACCATTTACCTCATTAATTGCAGCGTATTTGATTACCTGGAAAAGAAAAGATAGATCTAAATAAAAAATATAAAATGATATCAGAAGAAAATAGAGAAGCGGATTTATCCGATAGGAGGAAAACAATGATTGATCATATTTGGTATAAGGTAAAAAGTATTGCCAATCAAAATTATTCAGGAATCGACGGAAACATGAGATATTTTCTATATGTGAAAGACGATATTTTATATGCAAATGCATTTCCAATGCCATATAAATTTTCCTGTACTCCTAAGGATAAAATAGTTACCAAAGAGTTCCCTGCTAAAAATGAGGAATTACCAAAGATTACAGACTGGTTAAACGAACAGAGCCAGAAAGAATGGGAGCCAGTTAGCATTGCGGAGTACAAAGAGTTTAATGGGGTTGGAAGATAGGATAAAATAATCTACTCGATTTTTACACAAACTGCATATGAAGAAAATTTGTAACTAATAAAAACGATTTTGGGGATGTGACAAAGAAGAAACCCAGGCGGGAATATCAAGGAAACCATGGTGGTTATTTGGTATTGTCGACTGGGTTTTATTATGTGATTTGAGAACATAATGATATAATTGAGAAGTTGTTTAATGAAAATTGGATACAATTAGAATAGATATTAGAACAATATTTTGGATGTGTTGTAAAAGAACAAAAGTATACAGGACAGTTAAGTCTGCCCATATTTATGACTATGAGACACATTAGAATTGTGGAGTTGAATGGAATAAGCTTTGCTCTTGTTGATATAACGAAAGAATCTGCCCTGACTGTGGCTGCGATGAAAAAACAGCAGAAAAATATGAAGAAGCGATGCAGTGTCCGGTAGCATATGAAATAGATAGCCTATCTATGCGAAATGCAATGGTGAAAAATGGAATTTCATTTATATATTCCGCCTTTCTGCGAAAGGCACCGATGGGTCATGAAACTCTCTTTCTGCCATTCACTTTAAAATCTATTTTCCTTCTGCTATATTTTCTTTATAAGACTGACACACTACAGAACACGTGGAGGTGAGTGGCGGGGCTGTATAGCG
>JAUNBT010000354.1 GCA_030526985.1 Lachnospiraceae bacterium
TTTCATCATCTATACATTCATCAATTCCATGAAATGAAATGTAATATGAATTATCGGAACCACGATAGATGTAGGATTCGTTCTTGTCGCGTTTGATTTTTCCTTCTTTTATCAGTTGTTCCTTCTCTGCACGAATATGCTCTAATAATACAGAAGCAGGTTCATCATCTGGATTTTGTGGTACTAGTTTTCCTCGAATGGCATACTGCAGAATTGAAGCTTTTAGTTTTTGTGGCATAGCTACATTGATTTTTTCTAAAACACTATACTGTGAATCATAATCGTCAATCTTGACATCAAATGTCTTGTATTTTTCGATTATTCTTGGTTGTTCATTGACCGTTGGAATTGGAATCATTAAATTTAAAACAGAACGTCTATCAATGCCAGGAATAACACCCTGCCCATTCTTTTTAATTTCTTTCAATTTTGCTTTCAAGAATAAGTTAATATAATCTATTGAAACACCTTCATACGGAGTTATTGACATAAACTGTCTTGCAATATGAATATCTCCTACAGTATTTATAACAGTTTTTCCATATCCAGAACCTTTGCAAACAAGTAACAATTCTCCAAAATGAGATATGTTTTTGGGCTGCGGCGTCCACCTATTAATTACAAGTGTATCGTTTTCTATATTACTGGCACCTGTCATATATGGAGTTCCGTTTGATGAACTATTATAATATTGAGGTTGAAAGTCTTGACCAGAGAGCAGCGTAATTACAGTACCTAATCTACACCACTCCCAACTCTCCGGAATCTCAAACGGAATTTCATCTTCAATACACTTTACAGTCTTCCCAATCTTCTCATAGTGCTGATTATCGGAAGGATCTTTGTAAATAATAGCGATTGGCTCTTTTTTTATCTTCTTTTCTTTCATTAGCTGTTCTTTTTCTGCTCTGATTTTTTTCAACAAAACAGATGCAGGTTCATCGTTTGGATCTTGTGGAACAAGTTTACCCTGAACAGCACGCATCAATATTGCATTTTTTAATTCTTGTGCAGTCATGGTTATTCCTCCAACATCTTTGTGATTTCAGCTAAAACGGAATCAATTTTTGCATTTAGCTCAGCTCTTTTTTTCTGATAATTGCTAATAAGTTCTAATGGTTCTAATATTTCTTCTTCCTCGTGAGGAAATCCACACAAATCAAGATTGTATCCATTATTGGCAATCTCATCTACTGAATACTTCTTTGATTTTGGAAAGCCGTCAATTTCAATCTCTTCTCTGTTACCCCACCATTTAAGGACAGAATTAAAATGTTCCAGCTTCATTGGTTTTGTCTTTGAAAAATTCTTATACCCTTCTGGCATATCAAGTCGATAAATCCATGTTTCCTTCGTCGGCTCGGTATTATCAAAAAACAATATATTGGTTGTAATCGATGTATATGGTGCAAACACACTATGTGGCATTCTTACAATCGTATGCAGATTAAACTCTTCAAGTAATTTTTTCTTAATATTAACCTTTGCATTATCAGCACCAAACAAAAATCCATCTGGAATAATTACTGCTGCTCTTCCGTTTTTCTTTAATCGATACATAATAACCGACATAAACAAATCAGCTGTCTCTGATGTTCTCAGTTCCATTGGAAAATTATTTTTAATAATATCCTGCTCCGAGCCTCCATATGGTGGATTCATAAGAATAATTTCAAATTTATCATTTTCCTTGTAATCACGAACATTCTTTTCCAAAGTATTTCCATGAATAATCTGTGGATTATCGATATCATGAATCAACATATTGGTAACACACAACATATGCGGCAATGCCTTTTTCTCGATTCCATAAACTGAATTATTATATATTTCCTTATTTTCCACAGATGTTCCAACCTGTTTATCCAATTCCTTTAATGCAGAAGTAAGGAAACCACCTGTACCACAGGCAAAATCTGCTATTCGCTCACCTAATTTAGGTTTAATCACCTGTACCATAAAATCTGTAACTGCTCGTGGAGTATAGAATTCACCAGAATTACCAGCACTTTGCAGACTCTTTAAAATTGTCTCATAGATTTCTCCAAATGCATGTCGCTCGTCATACTCTGTAAAATCTATTTCATCAATCACATTAATTACCTGTCGAAGCAATACTCCATCCTTTTGATAATTGTAAGCATCCTCAAAAGCATATTTCACAATAACCTGACTCATAGGCGTTGTCTCATCTATTTCCACCTTTTTAAGTGTCGGGAACAAGTGATTATCCACAAAATCCAACAGCTTATCCCCTGTTAAGGCTTCACCATCTTTTGAATCAACTGCCCAATTTCTCCACTTATATTCGTCTGATATAATAGACTGATATTTTTCATCTCTAAATTCCCATATTTCTTCTTTTGCATCATAAACCTTTAAAAACAATATCCATGTCATCTGCTCAATTCTTTGTGCATCACCATTTACACCTTTATCCATTCGCATGATATCCTGGATTCTTTTTACTATATTACTAATACTCATTGTAACGTGCTCCTATTCTTATGCGCTATATATTTCGTCTTCCAATTCCTTTACAGCTTTTTCATAGCCTGCTTTACCACCAAACAACTTCGCAATCTTCATTGGACTTCCAAATTTGGCAAATTCTCCAAATTCCAGTAATTTTGTATCTGCCAAATCACGTATTCCATCATTCTTATATTTGTCTAATAATGCCAGAATCACTTCCAGTGCAACTCCGGAATATTTATATAAAA
>JAUNBT010000057.1:0-2913 GCA_030526985.1 Lachnospiraceae bacterium
ATGCTTGTTTTATGGCATCATGACAACTTCTTTCTGGTCGGAAACCATAACTAAACTCACTGAAAATCTCTTCATAAATATTTATAATGGGTTGAGCAATAGCTTGTTGTACTACTCTATCTAAGACTGTCGGTATTCCCAATGGTCTTTGCTTTCCATTATCTTTCGGAATATAAACTCGGCGTACTGGCTTTGGCATATAGGTTCTGTTTCTAATAGACTGGACAATTTCATCCTTGTTATCCCTGATGTATGCACCAAGTTCCTCGACTTTCATTCCGTCTACACCACCTGCGCCTTTATTTTCCACTACTTTCTTATAGGCTCTGTTTAAGTTTTCCTTTGACGTAATCACATCAATTAATTCCATCGTTGTTACTCCTCTGATTATCACAAAATTTATGCATACCACCCCTCTCGATTTAGATAGTATTCCTCGGCTTACGTTCCTACTTTTCCCATCCATCTGATTTCTGGCTAATGCATTATTCTCTTAATAACGATTCGTACTATAAATCGTTTCAGTCCTTCGGCTTTTGCCTACTATGACATCATCTGACTCCCTCCCTAAACCTTTTTCGACCATATCCATAGGTGTTTAATCCATTGGATATGTGGGTAGGGTCTCCCAAGGTAAGACACTAATCTTTCATTCCACAACCTCTTGATTTACGACTTCGGTTATACGTTTACCATTAGGGCTTTGGTTTGTTATGCAACCTTACCCACCTCATCGCCTTATCAAGTTTCTGTACGTAGGCTCGAGAACTTTGCTATGCGCTTCCTTCATCCATGTCATTACTGACACCAACTTGCGCTCCGCTACACTTGGCGGTAAATACCCGTGGTCAGACTTTCACTGACTAGATTAGTGCCATGCTTTGCACACAAGCAAAGATACCCCTTGTTTGCATATGCACCAACTTTTCTTTCAGCTCCTCTATAGGGCATTTCATCAAGTCCAAGTATTACATTTTCCAATAAATCCGCCATAGCAACTGCAGTTCCCGGAGCCTTACACTCTTCTGCGATATACTCATAAATCGCATCCAGATCACGGTAAGCCTTTGCCATTAACTTAATCTGATATTTATCCAAGATGTTTCCTCCTAAGAGAACTTAGAGCCTCCGTAGCATCAATAAGTGGAGCACCTGCATTGTACTCACGCTCTGCTTCTGCGATTGCATCATCAATTGTACGTGTCTCCACCATCTTCTCATAGGTCTCGATACTCATTACTACCAAATCACCATATCCATTCTTTGTAATGAAAACTGGTTCTGGCTTAGAATGACATATATCTGATATTTCATTCGTATTTCTTAAATCCGTAATTGGTCTGATCTGTGGCATATATACACCTCCTTGCTTTGTACTTAATTCTAACATTATTATGTACATTTTACAATCATAATATTCCGCCAACACGTAAGAATCCAAAGTAAACAGTTCGAATACTTCTTACTATATTTTTTCTTTATAATTTTCTAATTGATGAAAGATTCCAAGTACATATACAACATCACCTTCAATACGAAAGATTAAAATATAATCCATATCTTTCACTACTGCTTCTTTATATCCTTTTCTCTTTAGAAAAAAATCTCTACAATCTGCAAACTGATATGGATTATCCTCTAAACGGTCATATAACTGCTCAATTCCATCTAGAAGATATTTGGCTGCTGGTTCATTTTTGAATTTGAATAAAATGTGACTAACCAATTGGGCCAGTAATTCCTCTGCTCTGTCAGTAATAATAAGTCTATAAGCCATATCTTTCCCTCATAGAAACGAGCGAGCTTCTTGCATCTTTTGTTCTTCCTTCACTAATCTGTTGTTCTGATACTTCAAGTTCTTTAAAAACATTCAGCCTATGAATAGTTTCCTCATAATTTTCCATGCTCATAATAACCATATCTCCATATCCATTTTTCGTAATATAGATTGGTTCATCTGCTTTGTGACACATTTCGGATATTTCTGAAGTGTTTTTCAAATCTTTAATTGGAATAATCCGTGGCATAATATGCACCCCCTAGTCATAGCTTAATTATACCATTATTATCCCATTTCATCAATCAGTTATTTATGGTAAATTTTTCATAAAAGGCTTGTCAGGTACTCCAAACTCCAACAGACCAGGGGGCAGGTACTCCGTATTAAGACGTCTCCATCTAGCATACTCCGTTCTACTACAATTCAGTGATGCAAGCTCGAATTCGTTTATTTTGAAGCGTACAATGGATTTGCTTCTCTTACACTATCTTTATAAACAGCTTTCAGATACGTAAATGCTTCTCTCACTTTAGTTGGCACCTCAACATGAGCAATAAAGTTTTTTCCATTAGGTCCGTATCCATCACTATCATCGGTCAGTCTTGGAATTTCACCCATAAGCAATGATACGTACCGTTCCACACTCCACATACCATAAATATCCGAATTATATACCAGTTTTGCATCAGAACAGGTAACTGAGGCTTGATATGTTGCATAGTTAATTATTACAGTATCATTATCAACATATTTTCTCAGCCCTGCTTCCATTCGATGCTGCATCGTGGCATCCTGACATAAAATGATTGACTTGAATTCTATATTGTTTTTCTTCAAAAGCTCCAACAAATTTGTAATATTATTTCCACAATTTGTGGACTCCGTTTCCAAATAATCAACATCAAGACCGTAAACTGTTTTAATATATCTGTTAAAAACTTCTGCCTCCGGTAAATTATCTGTAATAATGGTAGGATATTCTTTATGAACAAAATTCTTCAGATGTAAGTCTTTCAACATCTCTTTTCCCACAAAATTTACCTAATATATTGATTTTGTCTACAATTTCTGTCTTCATGCTTTTCTCCCCTGTTTCCAATTTCTCTTTATCATTGCAAGATTGAATGAATCAC
>JAUNBT010000057.1:2923-15935 GCA_030526985.1 Lachnospiraceae bacterium
TTGACACCTTAATCAATCCACGATCAATATAGCTTTTTACAGCCAGCTCAATCCTGGTATATATTTTTCCCAAAATCATATGCTTCTTGAAGATGGTTCGTTTTATCAATCTGTGGTTTCCCATTGGTGTCACCACACCCACCTGCAAGCAACATTCCTCTATCGTGAAAACCAATATAGTTTATAATTGCAAATTGGTAATAGGATACCGCCTGTTCGTAAGTCCAAAAATAGTCATCCGCTGAGGTCATAAGCAGGGCAGCGTCTTTGACCGGATATCGTTCATACCGTCCTAGAGGCGGCGCAGGGTCTTCCTCTGCAATACAATAGAAGCGTTCAATAAATGCTTTTATTTTTGATGACAGCGTCCAAAAGAGTAACGGTGAGGCAAAGACAATTAAATCTGCCGACTTGATTTTCGGAACCAATTCATTGAAAGAATCCTTTTGTATGCATGGTTTTCCGTAACGACAGGCATTACAGCCAATGCAGCCTTTCACTTCTGTTTTGTTTAAGGATATAATTTCCACAAGATGTCCTGCCGTTTCTGCCCCTTGTGCAAACGCATGAACAAGCTGGCTTGTATTTCCATTCGGACGGCCTCCGCCTTGTATAATTAGAATACTTTTCACTTCACATCTCCTCTTTCATTATTTCGCAGTGTTTATAGTCATGAAAAAATCTTTATCGCCTATATTGACTTATATACGAGAAATATCAATAGTGATAACACTAAACTTGTTAATGTTCCTAACAAATATTTATTCCTAAATTCCGTTTCTTTTAAATCATTGGTTCTTGCCCATGTTTTTACCGTAATAATAATCGCAATTGCTGCGAAATTCCCAAAACATGAAAAAATAATAGTCAATATTCTTTCCATAATTCCTATCACTGAACCAATATCAAATATATCCATTGTAACAGTTTCCGGATATATATCTTCAAATAATTTGTTTATTAAAACCGAGCAAGGCATTATTAATGTTAATCCCATAAAAATAATCTTGATTACAAATGTATACGAGCTTAGATTGCATTGAAATGGTATGAAATAATATATACACCACAATGGTACTATATGTAAAAATTGATCAATTAGAAAAACCATTGTTTGCTTTTTCTTTTTATAAAAGAAACATGCACCCAAATCTATACATCCATGAATAATCAAAAGTAATAGAATTATTATTGTTACTTTCAACTGTCCAATACTGTCCACTATAAAATACAACATTACAAATGGGACAACATACACAAATGAATGAATCATTAAATATTTAAGATTGATCCACGAATCAACTTTACATCCTTGACAATCTATACACTCACTTCTTTGTTTTGAATTTTTACATTGAGCTATTTTTGATGTTTGCAAATAGAAATCACCAATCAGATGTAAAATAATCAAAAAGATAAAATCTACCATATTTTTTCTCCTAATAGTTCATAAATCGTCTTATCCATTGTTCTGCTCTCCTTTACTTTACCAAGTGAAATATATCTATCTATGTTTTGCCTTGTTGTATTCATTATTTCTGCAATTTTCGTTGACATTCCACGCATCCAAAACTCTTTTGGAAAAAAATCATCCTTCTTTTTTTCTTTTATAGTTAAATCATACCTATTATCGAACAAATAATTTAAATTAATTTTTAATATCTTTTCATCCCTATATCTTTTACTAATTTTAT
The DNA here is from genome assembly GCA_030526985.1 of Lachnospiraceae bacterium. GTDB lineage: Bacteria > Bacillota > Clostridia > Lachnospirales > Lachnospiraceae > SIG292. Next base: position 4,618 of record JAUNBT010000057.1, read on the forward strand.
TCCATTCTTCCTGTGCTATCAACCGATGTCTATTTTCCAATAAAAATTCATAAAACAATTTTTCTTCTTTACAAGGAATAATAGGTAGTAATATATCTGCTATAAGTTCTATTAAGTAAACAATTTGAGATTGTCTATGTTTTATCTGCATAGTTGAGGCACAAAAAGAATTTAAATATTTATCATATTTAGTATTTGTATTAAAACAAAAAAAGTTATTTTTTTTCTTATCTGTAAAAGTAATCGCATCTCTCGCTAAATAATAGGCCTCTCCATCAGTCGCTGATGAAGACCATTCTTCCACATCATATTTTATTTCACCATAACCTACTCCGCATCTAATTTTTATAGGATAAATTATAAATTGAAGCTTTCTAATATAAAGAAATGCATCCTGCAAATTTAAAAATAATCCTTGAAATTCATCTCCAGCACTTGATACAACATTTTTCTTTATTGCATAACTATATATTCTATTAAGGTACTCTACACTATTTATTATAATATTTTGAACTTCGTATCTATCAAAATATCGTCTTGATTCAATCACATCAAACATAATCGCTGCATATTTCATGGTATGACACCTCCTCATTACTATCAATTATATAATAATAATTTCTAAAAGGCAACTTATTTTAGTTGCTTTTTCTCTTCGCAATGTTATTTAATTGCATTTTGTTTCAATAGGCAGGTGTCAGGTACTTCAGGTGGCCCATGCACCAGACTCACCCCATTACAATTTATTGTATTTATCACTCTTCCCTTTTGCCTTTTCAACTGGATATTTCTCAGCGTTACGCTTGATTTTCTCTTGTACAATTTCATCAATATCCAATCCACATACATCTGCCATCAAAACGCAATAATTTATAACATCAGCCAGTTCTTCTTTGATTTTCTCAATTTTCGTGTCAGAAGAAGTGTCCGCACCCGTCCATTGAAAAACTTCTAATAATTCCGCTGCCTCTAAAGATATTGAAATCGCTAAATCTTTTGGATTATGAAATTGTTTCCAATCTCTATCATCTCTGAATTTTAATATTTGCCTCACTGTTTCTTGTGTCATATTGTATCTTTCCTTTCCTTCCAATTCCATTCTATTATATTCCTAAGTCGGAATAGTTTCAACAAAGAAAAGACCATCCAGCAGTAATATCCATACCAGATGATCTCATATTATTATTTGTTATAATGCCATTTTCACGAAAGGCGAATCTATTTGTCGCCTTATTGTTCCCTTACATCCGCCACTCACCGGACTGCTTCTGAAGCTGTGCCATACGGCTGTATATGCCATCCTGTGAAAGCAAATCATTGGGCGTTCCCATCTGTGCGACGCTGCCCTCTGACAGCACAACAATCTTGTCCGCACCTGCAACCGTTCTCATGCGATGGGCAATAATCAGCACAGTTTTATTCTGAATCAGTCTGGAGAGGGATTCCTGAATCAGTGATTCGTTTTCAACATCGAGGGAAGCGGTGGCTTCATCCAGAAGGATGATCGGTGCATCTTTTAAAAATGCTCTCGCAATGGAAATTCTCTGACGTTCGCCGCCGGACAGTTCGGAACCATTTTCACCAATCATACTATTCCATTTATCCGGTAGTTTTTCCACAAACTCCTCGCAATGAGCCAGCTTTGCAGCAGCAATCACTTCTTCGTCACTTGCATCCTTTCGTCCAATTCGAATATTTTCCATAACGGTATTATTGAACAGAGTGACATCCTGAAAAACGATGGAGTATAATCCCATCAGCGTTTCCGGATCCGTCTTTGAAACATCCATTCCACCAACAAAAACTTTACCTCCTGTTACATCCCAGAATCTTGCGGCAAGTCGTGAAACTGTGGTTTTTCCGCCGCCGGAGGGACCAATTAATGCCGTCACTTCGCCCTGCTTTGCAGTGAAGGATACACCTTTTAGCACCTGTTCTCCATCGTTATAGGCAAAGGAAACATTTTCAAATACAATATCGCAGTCCTTGTTTGTAAGCTGTTCCTTACCTTCCTGGACCGGATAGCTGAGGATTTCATCCATACGCTCACACTGGATGTTTGCACTGATGACCGCTGCAAGATTCTGAAGTGAAGTCTGCATCGGGTCATACAAACGGGAAACCAGAAGCAGGAACATAAAGAACGTCAATACATCCAGACTTCCATTCGCAAGGAGGATTCCGCCTACAAGGGCAACCGTGGCGATTCCAAGTTTTAAGAGCATCTGTGAATTTGCCACAAATACTGCTGTCCCAAGCTCGGAAAGAATGGCACGTTTTTCAATGGCTTTTATTTTCTTATCAAGTCCTACCAGATATTGGGCCTCGGCATTATTGGCATGCAGGTCACGCACGGATTCAAGGCATTCCTGAATACCGTCAGCACAAGCCATTTTGGCCTCCATTTGCTTCCGACTGAGGGCATTTTGCACTTTAGACGAGCAAAGAACAATCCCGAAAGAAACAGGGAGCACCCACAGCGCTGCCAGAGCCATACGCCAGTCTAACACGAAAAGACTGACTGCAATGAGCAGCGTTGAGATAATCGAGCCAATCAGCTCTGGAATCCAATGGGAGGATGCCGTTTCTAAGGTAGCACAATCTGCCATAATCGTACTTGTAAGATCGGATAAATCTTTTTTACCAAAGAAAGATAACGGAAGCTTTCGCAACTTTTCGGCAAGAGAAACTCGCCGCACCCCACTTTCCAGATAGGTGGCAAAGAAAGTGGCGTTATATTGGAAATAAGTTGTAATCGCCACCAATGCAAGGCATACCACAATTCCAGCTGCATAGAACCAGATATGCCCTTCCGTGACGCCTCCGTTCATCAAATCTTTTACAAGGGAATACAAAAGCCCCACTGGAAACATCAAAACAATGTAGGAAAATGTGCAGGCAACAAACGCCTTTACCATATCTTTCGCACCCTTTTTTGAGAGTGCATATTTATGTTGTAAATATTCAAGCATTTTGTACACCTACCTTCCACTGGGCCGCACGGTTATATTCCGTCCACATTTCCGCATACAGTCCTGCTTTTGAGGTAAGTTCTGCATGTGTACCGCTGTCAGCAATTTTTCCATCTTTGATTACATAGATTTTATCCGCACCTGTGACGGTGGACAGACGGTGTGCAATCATAATCAGCGTTTTTCCTTCGGAAAGTTTAGAAAACGCTGCCTGTACTCGAACCTCATTATCCGGATCGGCAAATGCTGTCGCCTCATCAAGAATCAGTATAGGAGAATTCTTCAGCATAACTCTTGCAATAGAGATGCGCTGCTGCTCACCACCTGACAGATAAACGCCCTTTGCTCCAATCACAGTATCCACTCCATTCGGCAGCTTTTCGATAATGTCATCGCACTGTGCATCATGAAGTGCCTGCAAAACCTCATTCCGTGTTGCAGAAGGCTTTGCCATACGGACATTTTCAAACACAGACTCTTTTAGTAATTTAGAATCCTGAAATACAAAGGAGACCGTGTCCATAAGTTCCGTCTTAGAGATATTTTTTACATTCACTCCGCCGACTCTGACTGCACCCTCGTTTACATCAAAGAAACGTGCTACAATACTTGCCAGCGTCGTCTTGCCTCCACCGGAAGGACCCACGAGAGCAATGTGTTCTCCTGACATAATTGACAGGCTGATGCCGTCTAAAGCATCGATTTTTGCATCCGGGTATCGGAAATGAACATTCTCCAACACGACCGAATTGTCCTCCGGGTGCATAGGATGTGCGTCCTCCGGAAGGGGTTTCCTATTCATCACACTGTCGATACGCTCTAAGGCATCGGCAACAATCATCTTATTTTCACTTGCATACATAATTTTGTTCAGTGTTACCGTGATGATTGGCGTAATGATGATATAAAACAACAGGTTCAGCAGGAACTCATTTGTAACGCCATCTGCAGTAAAGAACAATGCTGCAGCAATCAGCACTGCAAATACCGCATTAATCATTGTTGTATAAAATACCATGGGAAGCCGCAAGTCTTTCGTATAGGAAATAACCCATTTTTGATAATTATCAATGGATGCCTTGAACCGTTTGAAGGAAAACACTGACTGGCCAAAGGTTTTTACTACGGGAATTCCGCGAACATATTCGACAGCCTCGTTTGACATATCAGAAAGAGCGTTTTGGTATTCCTTCATCTTCGTTTCCATCTTCTTTCCAGTCATAGCGCTCATGATAAGAAAGGCAATGACGACCGGAACAAGGCTTAACAGTCCTAACCTCCAATCAAATATCATAAGCAAAATCAGCAGTCCAACCGGCGTTGCTATGGCTCCGGCTTTGTCAGGGAGTTGATGGGCCAGATAGGTTTCGGTTGCTGCACTGCATTCGTTGACGGTCTTTCTGATTTTTCCGCTGCCAACAGAATCCATAAAACCAAGGGGCAATGTGACAATATGGTGCATAGCCCGTGAGCGGATATTTGCCTGAACACGGAAAGCCGCGATATGGGAACACAGCAGTGCACCGATATAAACGAGCATGGACAGTATCGCAAACAGCACCGCCATCCAGCCGTTATGTGCAAGACCAACCGCTTCACTGAAGTTCGGCGAGACATCCAGCACCTCTTTGATGATTTTCCATATGTACACGAACGGCAGTAATGCCAGTTCTGCGCTGATTACGGACAATATCCACGAGGATATCGTCAGTATCTTGAATTTTCCGGCGTAGTCAAACAATTTTGACATATCCGATTTTTTCTTCATATAACTTCCTCCTTCTACGGGTTAGAATCATCTAACTACTGTCTTAAAAAAGAAACGCCAAAGCGTTTTCTCATCATTCTTATAAATTATAACTTTTTTTCACAGTCTCATCCACTCCGGCAAGGCAAGATAAGGCTCCAAAAAGACATTTTTATTCTGTTTTGGTCTGGCGGGTATTCTGCCTGCGGTATTCCTTCGGTGAGAGTCCCATGACAGAACGAAATGCTACAGCAAATTTGCTTCCGTTTTCATAGCCAAACTGTCCGGCTATATCAAGCACTGTTCGGCTGCTGCCCGTAAGAAGCCGTGCCGCTGCCTTCATCTTTTGTGCTTTAATATAGGCATAAACCGACATTCCGAACACGCCCTTGAAACAATTTTTAAGCTGAGTCGGGGAGACATGGAATAGATTCGAAAGTAATTCTATCGTAAGTTTTTCCTGCAAATGCTCGGTAATATAACGGCTGGCCTGCTTTGCAAGCTGAACCTGTGACTGGGTATATCGACGCCCTGCCTGTTGATTTTGACTGATATCCACATCGCTTAAAAAAAGCATCAGTTCTAGAACCTTGATTTTAAAATATCCACGCCGGATGCTGTCACGCACAGAGTACAGTTCAGAAAAAATATGCTCGACACTTTTGTCCGCACGCATCAAAAAGCAGATATCTTCAGAGCAAAATTTTCGAACCAATGACGAAGGACTTACATCTACATCGTCAAGAAGACAGGAAAGACACTCTGGAGCTTTTTCGACATCGATGAGGATTGTAATTCCATGATAATGCCCTGTCGGAAAAAAGGATTCGTGCCCTCGTTCGACCTGTCCGGATATAGCAAGATCACCGGGTTCGAGATAAAACACATCATCTTCAAAACCAATCTCGATGCGTCCTTCCAGACAGTGATTGATTTGCAATATATTTTCGGAGGATGTGACATTTTCGTTGCAGTACTGCGTATGGACATCGTTATACACAATTTCAATTCCCGGAAAAACAGCATAGCTTGTCATAACCACATCGCCGTCTTCACCAGGGATGCGGTACACCGTCACTTCCTCTTCCCGTGACACGATTTCCGCAGATTTTCCAAACACGCATCTTTCCTTTTCCGTTATTATTTTATTCATAAAATGCTTCCTCTCTATTTTTAAGTCTCTCGACTTCATCATCCATTTTGAGATTATCCAAAGAAAATCTAATCCGAAGTTTCGTCCGATTTAGAAATAACTCTTTGAATTTTTTCAGGCTTTTCACATTTTTTTATATTTTTTTGTGTATTGGAATCACATTTTTATTATATATTGTCACCTTTGAAATTACAACTTTTTTGAATTCACAAATCATACTAATTTTATCTTTGACTTATCGTTATTTCTGTGCTAGAATATCGTTTAGAAATAACATATACTAAGATTTGCTGAGCAGCATCTGCGTAAGTCCGGGCATGGATTTATGCAGGTGCTTTTTTTATGAGCGGAAAGTCTCGCAAGGTGGGATTCTTTCTTATGCACTATCACAGGAGGTATGAAACATGGAGACACAGACACATTCTCAATTCCCGGTTCGCCTTTTTCTTTCCGGGTTATTTATTACATTAATTCTTGTTTTTTTCTTATCACTTACTTTAGGAAAATATCCATTATCTCTCTTAGAAATCCGTGGGGTTCTTTCACATATTCTCTTTGGAAGCAGTACTGATTACTCCCACAGTGCAGAAACTGTCTTTTTGCAGGTGAGATTTCCAAGACTGCTGGCATGCCTTTGTACCGGTACCGCTTTGTCCGTTTCCGGAGCTGTATACCAGGGAATCTTTAAAAATCCAATGGTATCTCCCGATCTTTTAGGTGCGTCTGCGACACTTGCCACCTCCGCTTCTGTTGCGGCCTGCGGAATGGTCGGATGGATTGGACTTGTCATTCCCCATTTGATGAGGCTGATTACCGGTCCTGACTATCGATATTTAATTCCAGCCTCCGCTTTGGGCGGTGGTTTATTTCTGATATTAGTGGATAATATTACCCGAATTTTTTTCCAGGTAGAAATATCCATCGGTATTTTAACTGCCTTAGTTGGAGCACCCTGCTTTTTGTTCCTGCTTGTGAAAGGAAGGGGGAGTTGGATGTGAGTATGAAAATAACAAATCTTTCCTGTGGATACGGAACAAAAACAGTCTTAAAAGATGTCTCCTTTTTCCTGAACCCGGGAGAAATTTTTTGTATTTTAGGACCAGACGGAATAGGGAAAACTACATTATTTAAAACACTTCTCGGTCTGCTGCCTCCAGTATCCGGAAATATATTGATTCATGATACGCCGCTTTCCCATTTTTCCAATAGAGAAAAGGCTCAACTTATGGCCTATGTACCCCAATCTCATACGCCGCCCTTCCCCTATACTGTCCATCAGGTTGTCGTTATGGGAAGAACCGCTTACCTTGGTTTATTTCGTGCTCCGGGAAAAAAGGATATTCAAATTGCAGACAACATTTTGGAAATGCTTGGCATCGTCTCCTTAAGAGACCGCATTTACACAGAGCTGAGCGGAGGAGAAAGACAGATGGTTTTAATTGCGAGAGCTTTAGCACAGCAGCCGGATATTCTTTTAATGGATGAGCCTACTGCCGATCAGCTAACTGCTGTTACAAAATAAAGGGAAGGTATACCTATGAAACCTGATTTTTCTAATTTGATTAAAAAAGAGGAGGCTCTTTCCCTTCTCTTATCCAAATGGAACTACATTCCTTCTCTAGAATGGATTCCACTATCAGAAGCCTCCGGAAGAATTTTAGCAAAAGATCAATACGCTCTTTATGATCTTCCTGTTGTGAGAGCCTCTGCTATGGACGGTATTGCTGTAAAATCGGAATATTTTAAAGACGGAATGCCTGACACCTCCGACTGGAAGCTTGGGACCGATTATGTCCGGGCAGATACCGGGGATGATTTTGACGATGATTTTGATGCTGTAATTGCCATTGAAAATGTAGCACTTACCAGTGAAGGAAATCTTTCTTTTTTACATCAGGTGAATGCCACAAGGAATTTTAATGTAAGACCTGGTGGATGTGACATAAAAAAAGACAGTCTGATTGCTGTCTCAGGCACACAAATGAATGCCTCCTGCATGGCCGCACTGGCCATGGGAGGCATTGAAGAAGTTCCTGTTATAAAAAAACCGGTGATTGCTTTTATCCCTACAGGAAGTGAACTGGTCTCAGTTGGAACAAAACCAAAACGGGGACAAAATATTGACTCCAACAGCATCCTTGTCCGTCAGATGCTCCTTGATATGGGCGCTCATCCTATACTCTCGCCTATCATACCGGATGAAAAAGAAGCTTTAGAGCAAGCTTTGGACCGCTATCTTCCCGATGCAGATATGATACTGGTGAATGCCGGAAGTTCAAAAGGCGGAGAAGATTTCTGCCATCAGATTCTTTCTAAGAGAGGAACTTCGGTGTTTTCCGGAATAGCCGCTGTTCCAGGGCGCCCTATGAATGCTGTAATCATCGACAACAAACCCGTAATCAATTTGGCAGGACCTTCTTTCGGAGCCTTTTATGGTATGGACTCTGTCATCCGGGAGCTGATTTGCCATTGTCTTACAATACCGGTTCCCGTCCGGGAAAAAGTCACTGCAAAGCTTACCGCTCCTCTTGTAAAACCACCCTTTTTCTCTCTTATGGCACCTATCCACTTAGAGAGAAAAGAAGACGGTTCTTATCTTGCCACTCCTATCACTTTAAGGGGACCAAAAGCCAGTGGCTCTTGTGCTGCCCTCCAGGCAGAGGGCATCTACATTACAGAACCGAAAGAGCAAATAAGCAGAGAAGGTGAAACCATTCAAGTTGAATTGTTAGTCAACCGAAGCCAGATTAAGAATTACTGTCCGCATTAAACAGTGGTTCTAACACATCCTGATATTTTTCAAAGATATCTAAAAGATTGAAGATTTTTTTAATCTATTTTTCATTTCTTTCTTAAGCTATGTTATAATAATGAGAAATCAGACAAAACCAGTCTTTCGTATCTATAAAATGTATGAGGAGGTGCACACATTGAAACAGGCTCTTGCTATCGGTATTGAAAATTATAAAGAGATGATAGACAAAGATTACTGTTACGTGGACAAGACTCTTTTTATAAAAGAATTGCTGCGCCAAAAAGGCAAGGTAAATTTATTTACCCGGCCAAGAAGATTTGGTAAAACCCTTGCTCTTAGTATGATAAAAACCTTTTTTGAAAAAGAGATCGACAAGAATGGAGAATCAGTAGATAAAACTCCTTATTTTACCGGCAAGAATATTATGAATGCCGGGAATGAGTATACCCAGCTGCTTGGCAGATATCCTGTTATTTTCCTCACTTTAAAATCAGCGAAACAGCCCGATTTTTATCTTGCTTATGAAATGATAAAAAGACAGATTATGCGGGAGTATGACCGCCACAGCTACGTCCTTTCCTGCAATTTTTTAAATCCAGAACAGAGAAACCGTTTTGAACAGATTCTAAACGGAGAGCCAGATCCATCGCTTTACATGGATTCTCTCCTGTTTTTATCCGAATGCCTGAAAAAATATCATCATGAAAATGTCATTATTTTATTGGATGAGTACGATGTTCCTTTGGAAAATGCATATTTTGAAGGTTTTTATGAAAAAATGTCCGGCTTTATCCGCTCCCTGTTTGAGTCTGCATTAAAGACGAATGACAATCTGGAATTTGCGGTGATTACTGGCTGTCTGCGGATTAGTAAAGAAAGCATTTTCACTGGACTGAATAATTTAGAAATCAATTCCCTTCTGAGCAATGATTACGCTGAATATTTCGGTTTTACTTATGAGGAAGTAAACCAGCTTTTAAACTACTATGAACTGGAACAGGAAACGGACACAATTAAACAATGGTATGACGGCTACCGCTTTGGGAATACGAAAGTATACAATCCCTGGAGCCTTTTAAACTATATAAAGGCAATTTCTATAAAGGGAGAAACCTATCCGAAACCGTACTGGTCTAACACCTCTTCCAACAGTATCATTCATGAACTGGTAGATCAGGCAGATAATACCGTAAAACAGGAATTAGAAATACTGATTGCCGGTGGTTCTATCAAAAAACCAGTTCACGAAGATATCACCTATGAGGACATTCACCAGTCATCGGAAAATCTGTGGAATTTTTTATTTTTTACAGGCTACTTAACAATGACGGAAGTTCATTTTTTTGACGACAGCATCTATCTTAATCTTGTAATACCGAATGCAGAGATTCGCTACATCTACCGGCACACAGTCCGTGAGTGGTTTGAATCTTGTGTAAGACATACCGATTATGATAACTTTTACCACGCATTGTTATCAGAAAATGCAGAAGAAATGGAAGATTTTATCTCAAATCAGTTGATAAAAAGCATCAGCTATTATGACAATAAAGAGAGCTTTTACCATGGATATCTCGCAGGAATTCTTGGAGGTCTTTCTGGCTATCAGCTAGATTCCAATCAGGAATCCGGTCAGGGACGCCCGGACATACTCCTGCTCCCTTTTCAGCCAAAAAAGCCTGCCATTCTAATTGAAATCAAACAGACTGGAAATTATACTAAAATGGAACAGCTTTGTCAGAATGCATTAAAACAAATCAAAGAAAAACAATATGCTGCACCGCTTCTTGCCAAAGGGTACCAGCATATTATTTCCTATGGTATCTGCTTTTGTCAAAAAGCTGCTATGGTAAAATGTGCAATCAGGAACGAGTAGTATTCCTCAATCTTACAACATAATCCTCCAAGTCACAGGAAAGATAAGAAAGAAGATTGGTATCCTTATCATATTTCTCTCCTATCATTTTATTTAAGAGGCCTTGCATATATTGCAGTGCCTCTTTTTTACTGTGACCAGCCATCCACTGAAGAAGCCGGTCCCTGTATTCCTTTTCCCTCTCCGGGCGGAAGCTTTCTAAAAGAATCCATTGGCGCAATACTGTCCGCAGCACCACACCGCAGATATTGTAAAACTGTCTGCGGTAGGTTACATGGTCAGCTGTGAGCACCTGATAGACAAATTCTTTCGGAAAGGCCTGCAAAAATTTCTGCTCATAAGAGATATATTCTATATATTTTTCAATTGCCAATATTCCAGTCACATTCTGTACCGGCCGGATGGTCGGATAATCCATCGTGATGATTGTCTCCTGAGGACGAAATCTTGGATCATAATAACGGAAAAATCCCGGCAAGGCTTTTGTCACCGTATCGCAATAATTCTCATTTTCAAATCCATGAAAATGAAGAACCATTTGATTATATTGTTCCTGCACTTGTTTTATTTTTTCTATAAGAAGATGGTATCCTAGCCGATAAGCCTCCATCGCCGGAATTTTTTCCTTTATCAGAACCAATCCCGTTGTTTCACCATTCGTTTCCAGCATATGAATACAATACAGTGCAGCTTCCATAAGATTTCTGGCTGTCTCATAGGTCACAGAAGTACTCTCTCCCATAGTATACTTTTTCGTTAAAAATGCCGTCACCGGAAGCAATTCTTCCATACTATAGTTCATCCTAATCCTCCCA
>JAUNBT010000355.1 GCA_030526985.1 Lachnospiraceae bacterium
AAAAACTATGGCTGATATCCAACTATGCGTACACCACACTGCTCCTGCAGGCCAAAAAATAGCCATTGATATATACGTTGGTATACATTCCCATAGATTTTTTAATAAACCACTTAAAAATCCACACGTTGCCCTAAATATACCAAATATTATTAAGGAACTAATAACCGTAATACTATTAAATATCATAATCGAACAACATACTTTGGATATTCTTTTCACTCTACCCAATAACGTAATTATTATAAATTGTATGATTAATATAAAGGCTAGAATGTAAAAAATACGCAGTAAAAACATATCCATATACACATAATGAAATTTTACTGGATTAAAACAAGTAAATATTTGCCTAAAAGTTATTATCAAGCCTATCAATAACATCACTAAAAAAATAATTGCAATTATTCTATAAATCAATGTAAAATTGATTTTCATTTTTATTTTATTCATACTCTTCACCTTTTGTTTTAATTGCTTTCATGCATTCTTATAATAAACATGTCGTCTTTATCTATATAATCTGAATTTGTAACATCTTCATCAAATTTTGGACTGGTATGCGCCGTATATTTAATACAACTTAAGTCCGCATACGATATCATAGTCGCATGATGAACCCCATCTTCTCCCTTTCCTTTGTGCGCAAAATACATTAAATCTCCCATTTGTATTGGGTTTCCTTCCGCCGCACACTTCGCCAACACTCCCGATATCTCCTCTCGATTTGTTATCTCTATGACATCTCCATTTCGGTATCCGCATTCTATTGCTTTAAAATATTGATACTCTTGGTTTGCCAGCCTCCACGGCTCTCCAACATCAAAAGTTGTGTTCTCCGGGTCTTGCTCCACTTCTATTTGATTGCCATATTTATGAGAATACCATGCATCGTTCATAGGGATTCCTCCCGCCACCAAACACTGCGATACAAAATTCGCGCAATCGCCATGCTGGTAATAATAGTACTCAGCTCGATTAGTGTCATCATTCCATATTTGTGCATATTCTCTTGCGGCTTGCCGATTGTATCCGCTATATCTTGTATCTAATGCAACGCCGTTATCCCTTCCAGAAACCGCGTCTTTGTCCAGCCCAAAGCCTGAAAATGTCGTCTCATTAAATTGATCGTATGCCCAATTGCTCGGCATAGCATATCCATAATTTCCGCTGTACCCTGTTGACATATCGCTTACAAAGCTGTTTACTGCCAGTCCTCTGTCAGAAACTCTGCTGCATATGTTCCTTGAGCCGTATACGCCTATTTTATATTTTGACGCATATTTCCCGTTGTTCATCGTATCGGCTACCCCTTGAAAATATGGTATCACCTGATTGCTCACTTCAACATCCATAAAATCATAGTCCACCGCAAAATATATCGTTGCATCTTGAGGTAAAAATAAATTTTCCGCCGCTTTAATCGCTAAATCACAGTCGATTTTTCCCTGTTCATAGCTGAAATGCTCCTTCTCTTCATTCCCTTGCTGGAAAATTGGAAATACCCGCAGTCCCTCGTTTGAAATTGCCCTATATTCACTCAAATCCATCTTCTTATCCCGTCCGCCGGATACGTTGGTTAAATATCTCCCCACATATCTGTAGCCCGCGTTATATAACGCAGACGCCTTTTGCGCGTCCAGCTTTGTCGAACAATCGCACCCTTTTGCTCCTCTGTCCGGATCGCCCGTGCTTACCATAAGCGACATAATCGTTCCCACATCTGCATACCCATCTGTCTTTGGCAGGCACATAAAGTTTTGAAAGCTTTTTACACATTCTATCGTTTCATTTAAGTATCTGCCATCAAACGAAAGTTCTGTGCTTCCCTGTACTTTATTAAAGTATAATTCAAACTGCATTATCCTTATAAAGTTTCTTAGCGTTGCCAATGAATACCTGCCGTCTATTGGCAAAGTGGGGCATTTTGCCTTTGTTGTGGGTCCAAAGTTTCCATTGGCCGTTTGTGTGTCCAGCCCCTCTTCCGCCTGCCATGCATAAATTACCGCTTGATTGGTGTCGCGAGAATAATGTCCGTCGCAAGGTTCTACCCCAAAATAATTGTAGTAGTTCCGGTTTAAATAGCGCTGCGCTTCTCTTATGGTTTTATCCCCTTGGCTCACTACGTTATAAGCGTCCGAGCTCAATACAGCTTTCATCCACATCGAATTGACCTGTGGGTCGCCGGTATCGTCAAATCCCGCGTCATGTTTCATGCGCAAAAGCCCATCTGCCGTTTGATCCAAAAAATTTCCGCTTACACTTCCCGGATTGTAGCCTTTGCAAAACATCGCGTGCTGCAGCATAGTTACATACTGCTTGTCCCCACTGTCAGCCGAGCCTTTGTTCAAGCTGCCCACCTGGCTGTCAAACGCAGATTTTTTAATATTTAATATTAAAAAATACGGTGATACATGTATAGCAAATGATGGAGGACAGCAAAATTGAAATAAAGAGGAGCAATTTATTTTTTGTATCCTTTCTCAAAAAGAAATACTGCAACGGCGTCACAATTACCACATTCAGCACTGCGAAAATTGTAGCATACATCCAGCTATGAGTACACCAAACCATTCCAGCAGGCATTGAAATTACATATGCTAGTATTCGGTACAAAACACCATCCACTGGAAATCCATCAAATGGAATAAATAATAAATATAATGAATATAGAACAAACACTACAAGCATACTAAACATATTTA
>JAUNBT010000356.1 GCA_030526985.1 Lachnospiraceae bacterium
TCATTATTTTAATTTTATTCAGCTATTGTTTGTTTTAAAATATTCAGAGAAATAAATTAAAACCACTAGTTTAGATGCTTTGCTGGCTGAAAAAACAGTTGATTTAAATCAAATATTGAATAATTTATTGGAAAGAGTTCCCGAAAAGTCAGAATTACAGAATATAAGATTACTGCCTAATGAGAGAGAGATTATGGAAGCAGAAATAGAAAGTGCAGAAACCGGATGGAAAGAATGCACCCAATCTCTTGAAATAGCAAAGGATTTTTCTGTAAAAATGGAACAAGATTTAGATAAGCTAAAAGAGCAGTTAAAAAAATCAGAAGAAGAGAAACTAGAGATTAAGACAAAATGGGAAGAATGCGCAAGTGCTTTAAAAGGCGCAGAAACTGGATGGAAAGAGTGTGCAGATGCTTTGGAAAAGGCAGAGGCCGGATGGAAAGAATGTGCCCAAGCTCTGGAAATTAATAAAAATGGATGGAGAGAGTGTGCCCAAGCTCTGGAAAATATAAAGAAAAAATATAGGATTAAATGATAAAGAGGGTTTACTGCGTTTTTAGAAGAGGAGTATAGTTTTCATGGGGAGTGGAAGAGAAAATAATTTTAATATATTAAAATTTGTGGCAGCATTTATGGTGATTGCGGGTCATATGGCGTATATATCAGGTGGAGAACTTCCGATTTTATTAGGCCAAGGCGTACAGACCATAGGGGTAAAAATTTTTTTTCTGATAGGTGGATATTTGATTTGCAAAAGTTGGATGTCAGATCCGGATATAATTAGATATGCTGTCCGCAGAGCGCTGAGAATTATACCGGCTTTGGCTTGTTATGTCATAATAGCAATACTTGTATCTGGTTTTTTTTTAACGACACTGTCTGCAAAAGAGTTTTTTACTCATCCTTCTACATGGAATTATCTTAAAAATATTGGATTACATACGGAGTATTTTCTGCCAGGTGTATTTGCAGACAATCCGTATCCAGATGCAGTGAATGGTTCGTTATGGACATTACCTGTAGAGGTTTTTATGTATTGCATGGTTCCTGTTATTTTATCAATATTTGGAATCAATAAAAAGACGAACAAATCAAGGAATGGAATAATATATATCACAATTGTTGTATGTATTATTCAAATAGTACATTTGAAATGTTTCCCCGAATGGAGATATGTTGTATATGGAACTGATGTTGCTCAGGCTATGTCTTTAATACCATATTATTTGATTGGTGTGATGTTTGCATTAATCGATTTTCGAAAAAAAATGTATCTCCAATTTGCTGCAGTTTTCATGTTGTTTTTAAGTTGCTTTGGTTTTGATCCTGTCTATATGGAATTATTTATGTATATATGGCTTCCGTATTTTGTATTTTCCTTTTCAATAGGTGAGAAACCTCTTTTTGCAAAACTATTTCAAAAAAATGAAATTTCATACGGGATTTATTTGTATGGCTTTTTCGTTCAACAGACTGTTGTATTGATTTTTAAAAAATGGGGTGTGGGACTAAATCAATCATTTTTACTAGTGTTGTGTATGATTATTACATGTTTAATAGCATTGGGTTCTTATCATGGCATCGAAAAGCCAGCACAAATTTTGTCTAAAAAAATAATTAGAATTTTGCAAAATAGGGAGAGATAATTGGATTGATGAAAAAGACTATTGTAATTAATTATAAAAATATATAGAAAGAGATGCGACTTATGGTTAATGTAAGTAAGAAAAATTTTATACAATGGTTTATATTTATTTGTCTATTTGTTTTATTGGGATATATATTGATTAATCCTATATGGTTTTCGGTTGACTATGATACAGAGGAAATCATATATCCTCCCACAAAAGAATATCATGAAGATTATACAGAGTATACAGGAGAATTTGTTTCAAAACAAAACAGAATAAAAAAAATAAAACTTCCGTTTGAGGATGGAAGCAAGGTTGAAGAAATTCAAATTCAGATATATAACGAAAAAGGGAAGTCTATAGCAAACTATAAACTGGGAAAAGAAGATATTAAGAAGAAAAAAGCGGTCCTTTTTCCAGATCAAGATCAATGGTTGAAAAAAAATGCAACTTATAAATTGGAAGTACGAATATATAGTGCAGAAGAAATCAATCTAAGTGAAATAAGAGTTAAATATAATACCTTTATGAAAGCTGAGTATATCTTTGCGTTGGGGATTGGAATAGCGGGAATTATACTTTCTTTTTGGGACTTAGTTAGAAAATCGAGGAAAAAAAGGGCACGGAAAAGGATTCTGAAAAAGGAAATTGGTATATACTAATATTGCTATTAGCACTAAATTCTTATGTGTCATATCGATTGTTAGAATGGATTTCACGAAATAGTGTTCAAGATGTTTCTGTTTTTCATCAATTGAATAATTGGATGGTATTTTTTATTGTATATTTTTCCTTTCTTTTACTATGTAATTCTGTTAAAAGAGCAGCTCAAATTGGGAATCTCTTTTTTCTGATGTGGAGTTTGGCAAATAGGTATATTTATTTGTTCAAAGGTCAAATTTTGCAGCCAATAGATTTAAGAAGTGTTGTAACTGCATTTCATGTGGCTTCTGAGTACGATTACACGCCAACAGTGCAGATGGTTTGTGGTATAATTGTATTCTTTTTCCTTTTTAGTATTTGGGAAAGTGTTCAAGACAGAAAAATAATATATAAAAAAGACTGGAAAAAAC
>JAUNBT010000357.1 GCA_030526985.1 Lachnospiraceae bacterium
GATGACAATGGCGATGAGAAAGAACTTTCTGCATCTGAAAAGGCCAAGAAAAAGAAACAGGCAGAAGAGGCTTACGCTATGCTTGAGGATGGCACCGATATTGAAACGGTAGCAGAAGAGTTTGGATTTGACCCGGATGAGTGTGCGTATACAGCAGGAAAAACAGCCGAAGAAGATCAGGATGAATACTATGATGAAGCTTTTGAAAATGCAGCATTTTCTTTAAAAGAAGGCGAATACAGTAAAGTGACAGAATGTGCAGATGGTTATTATATTATCCAGATGGTAACCGAAGAGAATGAAGATGAGACAGCAGCCGCAATGGAAGAGGCACAGTCCGCTGCAGAAGATGAGCTGTTCACTCCGATGTTAGAAGAGATGGAAGAAAAATATGAGATTACGGTAAATGAAGAAAACTGGGATAAAATTTCCATGAGTGCGGATATTGCATTTAAAACAGAAGAAGAATCTGAGGAAGAAGAGAGCACAGAAATTATTGCGGAAGAAGATACCTCAGTGGAAGAAGAAGCAGAGTAGAATCAAAATAGCAATAGAATGCGAAGAAATAAAATGAAAAAGTACAGGGGATGTGAAAAGATTGAATCATAATTATCAAAAGGAATTGGATCAGATTATTAAAAAACATCAGGAGGCAGGGGAGAAACCATCTCTGCTCTTACATAGCTGCTGTGCCCCCTGCAGCAGTTATGTATTAGAATATTTGAGTCAGTATTTTAAAATTACAATCTATTATTATAATCCCAATATCACAGAAGAAGCCGAATACTACAAGCGGGTTCGTGAGGTAAAAAGATTGACAGATGAGATGAATCTGTCAGAGATTTCTGTAATAGAAGGAGAATATGAACCGTCTCTTTTTTTTGAGATGGCAAAAAAATGGCCGGGAGAAAAAGAGGGAGGAAAGCGGTGTTATGATTGTTACAGGATGCGCCTTTTTAAGACGGCTTTTCTGGCGGCGAAAATGGGCTTTGATTATTTTACAACCACCCTTTCCATTAGTCCTCACAAAAATGCGGGCTGGTTGAATGAACTTTCTGTAAAAGCCGGAGAGGAATTTCATGTTTCCTGTCTTCCGGCAGATTTTAAAAAGAAAAATGGATACAAGCGTTCCATAGAATTGTCTGCAATTTATGACTTATATCGTCAGGATTATTGCGGATGTATCTTTTCAAAACGGGAACGAGAAGAAGAAAAAAAGAAAAATACCGCAAAGCACCTTGACTTTTGAGTCGTATTTTGGTAAAATTCTTTTAATTTTAGAGAAAGATAAAACCTCGCAGTGATGGGACTGTGAAACCTTATCTTTTTTTTTGCAAATATGTAGGGGTGGGCGGGTTTTTTACTTGCTCACCTCAATTTCAGAAAGGAACAGGTATTGCAGATGAAAGCTTTTCTAATACTAGAAGATGGTACAGTTTTTGAAGGAACAAGCATTGGTGCCGAGAAAGAAGTAATCAGCGAGATCGTATTTAATACTTCCATGACCGGTTATCTAGAGGTACTTACCGATCCTTCCTATGCGGGACAGGCGGTTGTGATGACTTATCCGTTGATTGGAAATTATGGAGTTTGTTATGAAGATATGGAGTCGATCACCCCATGGCATTCTGGTTTTATTGTAAGGGAGATATCCAGAATTCCAAGTAATTTCAGGAGCGAGAATGATATTGACAGTTTTTTAAAGGCACATAATATTCCAGGAATTCAGGGAGTAGATACAAGAGCTCTAACTAAGATCCTTCGTGAGAAGGGAACAATGAATGGAATGATTACAACAAGGGAAGTGAATCCTGAGGATGTATTAGAAGAGATTAAAGCTTATAAAGTAGAGGGTGTTGTAAAGGCAGTATCATGTAAAGAGAAAGAAGTGATTCCCGGAGATGGTTTTAAAGTGGCATTACTTGATTTTGGCGCAAAGAAAAATATTGCCCGTTCTCTGGCCCAAAGAGGATGTCAGGTGACGACCTACCCGGCATGGACATCGGCAGAAGAGATTATCGCAGATGGACCGGACGGAATTATGCTTTCCAATGGACCAGGAGATCCAAAAGAGTGTGTGGAAATCATCGGGGAATTAAAGAAACTGTTTGATACGAAGATTCCGATTTTCGCCATTTGTCTGGGACATCAGCTTATGGCCTTAGCCAATGGAGCAGATACCGAGAAGATGAAATATGGACACAGGGGAGCCAATCATCCTGTGAAGGATATGAAGACAGGAAGAGTCTATATTTCCTCCCAGAATCATGGATATGTGGTCAAAGAAGATACATTAGACCGTAATATAGCGGAGGTCAGCTTTATCAATGTCAATGACGGAACAGTAGAGGGAGTTCACTATTTAGGAAAAAATGTTCTGACTGTTCAGTTCCATCCGGAAGCAAGTCCGGGACCGAAAGATTCCGCATTTTTGTTTGACGAATTTATTAATATGATGGAGGTGGCCCAGTAATGCCGAAGAACGCGTTGATTAAAAAAGTACTTGTAATTGGTTCCGGTCCGATTGTAATCGGCCAGGCAGCAGAGTTTGATTATGCAGGAACCCAGGCCTGCCGTGCATTGAAAGAAGAAGGAATTCAGGTCGTACTGGTAAATTCTAATCCGGCTACGATTATGACAGATAAGGATATTGCAGATAAGGTTTACATTGAGCCTTTGACCGTTGAGGTAGTAAAAAAGCT
>JAUNBT010000058.1 GCA_030526985.1 Lachnospiraceae bacterium
ATTTAAATAGATGTGGAATTTACTTTTGCACTGGAATTTACTTTTTCAAGTTAGCTCTATTTTCCGCAGTTATTCACAGCTCTTTTTTCCGCACAAAAGAAACATGGGATCCGGGTTATAAAATTCATCAATTTTTGTATAAATTCGTTCACTGATTCCCGCATCTACTGTAAAATGTTCTACACCCAGTGAAAGCAGGACATCCATATCCCAGGCTGGGCGTCTAAAATGGCTAATATAGAGCATTTCTTTAATCTTTTCGCACTCCTCATTCATTTCTTTTCCTATTGTATGATGTGCATGTTTTGCTGGAAGCCCTTTTGTTTCTCTGCAATCACTTTTTCCATAATCTGCATCAAAATTCAGTAGAACCCCTTCTTTTTTCAGAACCCGCAGCCATTCCTGATACGCTATGGCAGCATTCGGCAACGTCCAGGTAAGATTCCGGGAAATAACCAAATCAAATGTCTCATCCTTAAATATCAATTGTTCTGCATCCATAATTTCAAAATGACAGGATACTCCTTCTTCTGCCGCCATTCTTCTGGCGCAGGCAATCATATCCGGGGTGAGATCAATTCCAGTCACTTTATGTCCATGTTGAGCGAGCATTACGCTAAAGAGTCCAGCGCCACATCCCACATCCAGAACATTTAGCGGCTTATCTTTAGGGATATATTTTGAAATTTCTGTCATCCACCGATCCGCCAATTCACTGTGGAGTTCTTCTTTTTTCAAAAGAAAAAAATCCTCGCTTCTTTTTGTCCAATAAGATACAATTCTTGTTTTTTCTTTTTTACTCTGTTGTTCCATCCTGTTTTCATCCTCCTGTTAATCATCTGCTTGTTTTCGGGCAGTTACTTCATTTTTACAAAAGAAAAAGACATACTTTTCCTGTTTTTTCTACTGAAAAAGTATGCCTTCTTGTGCATTGTTCTTTTATTCATGCTATAGGGGCAAACCAACTGACCCTATAATACATCCAATTTAAAATCCTGTACAGAATACTTAAGGTGAAGGCGCATCGCCTGGGTTGCTCCCTCCGAATCCCGGAGTCTTAAATATTCCATAATCATCTTATGGCTTTCAATCATATCCCGATTCGTCATCAATTCGGAATCTTCCATATTAAATTCCTTCACAATTGCTGTATTAATATTGTGGAACAGGCGGATAATAAATTCATTATGGGTTGCCTTTGCAATCGCATTATGAAAACGGCGGTTATATTCTATTACTTGATCTCTTGGAGTATCTTTCTCTTCTATCTTCCTGCCGTATTCATATAAATCTGCTAACTCCTGTTCAGTCGCCTTCGTGGCTGCAATTCCCGCAATCTGTGGTTCAATCATTAAACGAAGTTCATACAAATCCGAAAGCCGGATGTGCATATAATTAAGGTTATCAAATCCTAAATCATCTGTCAACTGATTATTATCTACTACATAGGTTCCCTTACCCCGCTTCTTCTCTAGCACATTCTGGGACACAAGGTTATTCACTGCCTCCCGAAGCGTCGTCCGGCTGACCCCTAACTCTTCCGACAATTCATTCTCATTGGGAAGCTTATCTCCCGGACCAAAGCGATGCTGGATTGTAATCATCTCCATAATATCCACCGTCGCCCTGTCAGACAACTTCTCCTTCTCAACACCTTCCATAACTTCCCCCTTCTTTTATTTCTTCTATCTACTCATCAAAGTTCTGGCAAAAGAAAGCATATCTTCTGAAATTCCATTATCAAGATATACCTGATGAATCTGCGGAACCGCCTTTATAATCTCGGTCTTCACGAGTTCCTCAATTGTAAGATAGGCAGAAGGACAGCCACTGCACTGGCCTAAAAAGCGGACAGTAAGCTCATCCTCTTCTAATGAAACAATCTCAATATTCCCATTATGATCTGCTAATCTTGGACGTATTCTCTCTTCTATCACTTTCTCGACCGCATCTAACATATCCATCTTCTAGCCTCCTTTGACACTTTCATGTTGTATTATCAATTATAATATGTATGACATCATATGTCAAGTATTTTTATGCTTGCTATCAGGTTCTCTTATAGACAAATCATTTTTTTAATTTTCTCTCATTTAAAACTCAGTCAGAAATACAATTCTTCTTAAAAAATACCACCAGCCGATTTGACTGATGGTATACATTTCTATACTAATCCAAAGAATTGTTGGTGGGTGTGCCCCTTCCCACATTTCTTTTGACCCGTAGGGTGTGTAGCAGCACAATCTCTACTTCAACAATTCCTTGGGTTAAGCCTTATATTGTATGATTATTATAAAACATTTATTCTTTTTTGTAAAGAAGAGTATTTTTTTCTATTAATTTTTTTAAATTGCGTTCTCGTATTCTATAAAAGGTCATAACAGAATTACTCAACTTACTATCATCCGTTTTTAAAACAACCCGGACTACAACATTTAAATTTGTATCTTTCAATTTTTTTACCATAAAAACAGTTCCCATATTTTTTATATCTCTTATAATCAAATCTGGATTCTGAACACATGATTCTCCATATCTTAAAAATAATTCAAAATCTTCTGGATGATGATTTTTTATATGATTAATTCTCTCATTTGTTACAATTATATCATCAGTTTGGATTTTGCCGAATTCTATTTCAAGAATTGACATGTTTATCTTTCCCAAACTTTGTATCTTCTTCATTTCTTTTTCCTCATTTGTTGTTTTTTAGATTTTATTATATCAGAATCCTCTATATTTGCAATGATTTTTATTAAAAAATAATCTTAAAGTCTTTAATAGAATATTTTAAATGGAGTCTCATTGCCTCGGCGGCCCCTTCGCTGTCCTTTAACCGGATGTATTCTGCCACCATAAAATGACTGCGAATCATGTCCTCATTATTCACTGGTTCTGTAGAATCATAGGGAAAGCTTTTTACGATTGCTCTGTTTAAATTTTCAAAAATCCGGATAATAATTTCGTTGTGAGTCGCTTTCGCAATGGCATCATGAAATTGGCGATTATATTCCATTCCCTCTTCATTGGTGCAATTTGGATTCTCTATTTTTAAACCTAACTCCCAAATTTCTTCCCGCTCTTTTTCTGTCGCTTTTACTGCAGCAAGTCCGGCAATCTGAGGTTCTATAATCAATCGAAGCTGATAAAGATCTCCCAGACGAATTTTTTGATAACTGATATTGTCGTATTCCGAATTTTCCTCTTCTGTTTTCGCTTCCGCTACAAAAGTTCCACATCCTCTCCGTTTTTCTAAGATATTTTGCATCATCAGATTTTTTTCTGCTTCTCTTAAAGTAGTTCGGCTGACCCCTAACTGGTCTGCTAAAAGGATTTCATTTGGCAGCTTGTCTCCAGGCTGAAACATCTTTTTTTCTACAATCATCTCAAGAAGAGTCTTTGTCACGCTCTCCGTCAGACTGGACTTTTTCTTATCCATAAATCATTTTTCTCCTTTTGAAAATATCAGGGTTTACTTTTCCCTTCGTTGTTGCTATAATGAAAATCGTGTAAATTTGACATTTCATGCATATTGTATCCATAAATTTATGTTCCAATTTCAGAAGGGATGATTCACCATGTTTTCAGGTAAAAAATACGAAACTCATTTACATTTTCTTATGGCCGGAATTGGCGGTTATTTCGGTGCATACTCACTATTAAACCGGTGCGATCTATTTGGCTCTGCTCAGACAGCCAACCTTTTAACCTCAGTTTTCTGCCTTGCTAATGGAAAATTTTACGATCTTATTTTGCGGGTGGGAGCCATGCTGATCTACGGTGCCGCATTTGCCATCGCTATTATTCTTGCAAAACGTTCTCCTGTTAATGTACGAAAATT
This sequence comes from Lachnospiraceae bacterium, assembly GCA_030526985.1. Taxonomy (GTDB): domain Bacteria; phylum Bacillota; class Clostridia; order Lachnospirales; family Lachnospiraceae; genus SIG292. Next base: position 3,842 of record JAUNBT010000058.1, read on the forward strand.
AAGTATTATCATGAGCAGCCTGACTGCCATCCTGCTGTGTTTCCTTCCTTCCGATATGAATAATCTAATTGCACTTTACCCTGTCTTTTTTATTACTGCTCTTCAATGGAGTGTATTTAAAGGAACAGATGAATTTGCTAGTGCAACTATTTTTTCAACCAATAATTACCGCCAGGCAGTAAGCGGTTTTACGGAATATTTTTTAGGTCACGAAGAGAAGCAGCTTCGAAAGGGACGTTTCTATGCTTTCACTTTGCTCTCCTTCCATACAGGTGCTTTGGTTTGCTGCTTTATCTCAAAGCATTTTGGATTAAAGAGTTCCCTTTTCGTTCTACTTCCACTTGCCATTGCTTATTATGTTGTGGAGAAACAAGAACCATTTCAAGCGGTTACTCTTCACCCAGACTGCGCACCTCGCAGACTGTAAGAATATCCTCTTTTACTGTAAACCGAATCTCAAATCTGGCAAATTCAAAACCATAGATCCTTTCCGGATCATGCTGATAAGCCGGACGCGGGTCATTTGCCAGCACTCCTTTGAGTGCTTCTTTTTTTTCTTCCGGAATCATTTTCATCCACTGATTCGGTATCTCCACTTTAAGTCCGTAGTCTTCAAATTGTTTTGCAAATCCTCCTACCGCCTCCGGATGAGCCTCTACATGGGGCAGATATGGTTTTATATCAAAAATCGGGGTTTGATCCATCAAGTCTGCACCTTTGATAAAAAGAAGAGGTCCGTCCGGTGAAGAAAGAACGATTTTTTCCAGCCTCACTACAGAAAGACCAATTGGGTTCGGGCGAAATGGAGATCGGGTGGCAAACACTCCTTTTCTTACGTTGCCTCCAAGGCGGGGTGGACGCACAGTGGGCGACCAGTTCTCACAGATAGATTCGGAAAATTCCCAAATCAGCCAGATATGGCTATATTCCTCTAATCCACGAAGTGCTTCTGCCTTTCGGTATTCCGGCTCAAATACTACCACAGCTTCTAACTCTTTTACCAGTCCGCTCTGTCTTGGGATTCCAAACTTGGTTGGAAAATCTGTCCTAATGTGGGCAATGGGTTTCATTTCTATTTTTTGGTTCATTGTCATCTGCCTCCTTCGTCCCTCTAAACTATAATAGATTACGCAACTGTTCAAAATCAGGCCAGAAACAGTTACCAGACTATAATATCTTCTATTTTCCGCTTCGGTACATGATGTCTGTCTGCCTCATCTCTGTAATATTTTATGCTTTCTCCTTCTTCTATCTCCTCTAAAAGGATGGTTTCATCTGGTTTTCCAAGGGCAATAATGAGCATCGGTGCCAGATAATCCGAAAGATTCAGCTTTGTTTTCACCTCATTTGCATTAAAATTTCCAATCATACAGCCACCCAAACCTTTTTCCACAGCCGCAAGAAGGATTGTCTGAGCACAAATACCCACATCCTTTTGATACCTGCTTAGAGACTCACTTATTCTCAAATCCTGGCAAATAATAATAAATCCTGTCGGCCATTTCCCTTTATGAGGAAGTTCAAGCTCCGGAAGTGCTCTCGCCCATTTTGTCAGCGGTCTTATCCTATCCACCTTCTCCTTCTCCCATGCAAGCACATAGCGAAACGGTTGTGCATTTACACTAGAAGGGGCAAGTTTTGCATGATCTACGAAATCAATTAATTCTTCTTTTGTAAATTGATATGTTTCATCGTATCCACGATAACTTCGGTTTTTTTTCACTAAATCTTTCAGCATTTTAATCTCCCTTTCCCTGTTATACGAAATTTACTCTGTACTAATTATAATTTAAATAGAAAGAAATGTTAAGATGGAAAATGTTTTTGTTTGCAGGTATATAAAACAAACGAAAAGAAATCATTTTATAGTCTTCTCAAAATCGGTCAACGCCCCTATAATGAGATTAACCGATGTGGTCAATGATTTAGAAAGGAAAAGAGATTTTCAATGAATGAAAAATTTTTTACACTGCCTATAGAAAAACAGAATGCAATCATTAATGCCGGGTATCGGGTATTTTCTCAAAATACCTATAAACACAGTCCTATGAGTGAAATCGCAAATGCAGCCGGAATCAGTAAGTCGCTTTTGTTCCACTATTTTCATAATAAAAAGGAATTGTATCTTTTTTTATGGAATACCTGTGCAGAAACAACGGTCTATTATCTAAAAAAGTACGGTTGTTATGAACAAACAGATATGTTTGAAAGCATGTACCTTGGGATGAAAGCCAAAATGGAAATGATGAAACTTTATCCCCATGTTTCAAATTTTGCAATCAAAGCATTTTATGAAAAAGAACCGGAAATTTGTACGGTAATACATGAAAGCTATAATAAACATCTGGCATTGAAAAGAGAACAGACTATGATAGATCTAAATCCAAATCAATTTATCTCAGGTCTTGATATTTCCATGATGTATCAGGAAATGTATTGGGCCTCAGAAGGATATCTATGGGAAAAAGTCCAGTGGGGAAATATGGAACCTGATCAATTAGAAAAAGATTTTATAAAATTGATTAATTTCTGGAAAAGTATTTATCTAAAGAAGGAGTGACCATCACATGGAAATGATAAAAGCAACATCTCTTACAAAATATTATAGAAAAGCCAGAGGAATCATTGACCTTAACCTTACTGTAAAAGAAGGGGAATTTTTTGGTTTTATTGGACCAAATGGTGCCGGAAAGAGTACCTTCATCCGCTGCCTTCTAGGACTGATACATGCAGATAGCGGCAGTGCTTCTATTATGGAAATGGATATTAGGAAACAAAAAAATGATATTTTAAACTCCATCGGATATCTACCATCAGAAGCTATGTTTTATCCTGGAATGAAAGTCAAAGACATTTTAAATTTATCTTCTCAACTTAGAAAAAAAGACTGTCAGCCAGAACAGGATTGTCTCTGTAACCGCCTTCTTCTTGACCGTTCAAAAAAAGTAGATGAGCTCTCTTTTGGAAACAGAAAAAAGGTTGCCATTGTTTCTGCTCTGCAGCATCACCCAAAGCTTCTTATATTAGACGAACCGACTAGTGGACTTGACCCTCTTATGCAGCGGGAATTTTTTAACATTTTGCAGGAGCGAAATAAGGAGGGATGCACCATCTTTTTCTCCAGCCATATTCTTTCAGAAGTACAAAATAACTGTACAAGAGCTGCTATTATTAAAGATGGAAGAATCATTACCTGTGACCAGGTGGAAACTCTGACACAGACAAATGCACGTCGAATTCATATAAAAGGGATCATAAACCTTGAAAATTTAACCGGCATAAAAGATTTAAAAAAGGATGCAGACAGCATAAATTTTCTCTTCCAGGGTGATATAAATACTTTAATCCGTACTCTTTCTAAAGGAAACATCAAAGATCTTACTGTATCGGAACCGGATTTGGAGGAAATCTTTTTGCACTATTATATTGACGGAGGTGAAAGGAAATGACACTAATAAAACACGAACTAAAACGGGGAAAGATTTCTCTGATTGTCTGGACCGCCTCCATTGGGCTGTTAATGGCCATCTGTATTTTTCTCTATCCGGAAATGAAAGGAGATATGGAAGGAGTCACAGAAATGTTTTCCTCTATGGGAAGCTTCACCGAAGCCTTTGGCATGGATCGATTAAATTTTGGGACATTAATCGGCTTTTACGGCGTAGAGTGTGGAAATATCTTAGGATTAGGCGGTGCTTTTTTTGCTGCGATTACTGCAATTGGAATGCTCTCAAAAGAAGAAAAAGACAGGACGGCAGAATTTCTGCTGACCCACCCTGTAACCAGAATACGAATCATAACAGAAAAACTGTGTGCTGTCTTTTTTCAGGTTCTTCTTTTAAATATCATTGTTTTTACCCTGTCTATTGGCTCTATCGCCGCCATAAAAGAAGAAATTCCATGGAAAGAACTCCTTCTTATGCATTCCGCCTATCTTCTTTTACAGATAGAGCTATCCGGCATCTGCTTTGGAATCTCCGCTTTTTTACGGCAGAGCGGTTTAAGTATTGGTCTTGGGCTGACCGTAGTAATGTATTTTCTCAATCTGACTGCCAACATTACATCAAGTGCATCCTTTTTAAAATATATCACTCCATTTAGTTATGTAGAAAGTGCGGATATTCTTTCAGACGGTAGTCTAAATGCCTCCTACATCTTAGCTGGGATGTTTTTTACCGTTGCAGGTATTGTGGCTGCTTATTTAAAATACAACAGGAAAGATATCCACTAGTTTTCTTATTCACTTAAAACAGATTTGATAGCACAGAGCAGATCATCGTATGTCTCATAGGCCGGGATATCCGGATTGTCCTTTTTAATCTGGTCGGTACTTCTAAATAAAAATCCGGCCTTTCCTGCTTTAATCATACCAAGATCATTGTAGCTGTCACCGCTGGCAATTGTATCAAATCCGGCTGACTGAAATGCCTTTACAGATACGTATTTCTGATTCTCAATCCGCATCTTAAATCCGGTAATCTCCCCATCTTCTGCAACCTCTAAGGTGTTGCAGAAGATCGTCGGCCATCCCAGTTTTTTCATCAGTGGTTTTGCAAACTGGGTAAATGTATCACTTAAAATAATCACCTGAGTCAGGGAGCGAAGTTCATCTAAAAATTCCTTTGCACCCGGAAGTGGGTCAATCTTTGCAATTGTATCCTGAATTTCCTTCAATCCAAGACCATGCTCCTTCAACACTCCAAGTCTCCAACGCATCAACTTATCGTAATCCGGTTCATCTCTGGTTGTCCTCGTAAGCTCCGGGATTCCACTCTCTTTTGCAAAATCAATCCAAATCTCCGGCACTAATACTCCCTCTAAATCTAAACATACAATATCCATTATTTTCATCCTTTCTCTATAGATAAACATTTTTTGTAAGTAGTATACCATGGTAACCGTTTATTATCAACTAAAAAGAATGTTTTTTATACTCTTCAACAAATATCTCTGCGGCCTTTTTACAATTACCGCACAAGAGCCGAATCTCATCTGGCTTCGCATTTTCTATATGGATACCAGCACTGACTGAGACAGGTTCATTCAACGTAACGGCAAGATACTTGGCAATCGGAATTGCTGCCTCCACATCTTTATGCCCTGGTACACTGCTTACCCAGAAATCAGCTGTCCTGTCTGATTCCTCTATCGCGGAAGACTTTTCCCTGGGAGCCGACACTACCGTTCCTCCAAGATGGGGTTTTTGCCCTCCTGTTAAAAAACAACACAGACCATTCCCATCGGTCATGGTGACTTGCAAAGAGATCTGATATTTTCCATCTCCATAAAAATATTCTTTCGTAATCATTTTCTTTACCTGCCTTTTTTCTACTGTCATTTTAATCTTCTGTCATTTCATCCTTCTGCATTTTTAGTTTCACATCAACCTGTTTTTTGTAAAATCCTACTCCGAAACTCAATATTTCACGGTATCCGTCTTTTGTCCATTCCCGACGGTAATTTTTCTCTTCTATCTGTTGCAAAGCTTCTTCACAGGCATCCTGAAGCTGTTGGTATGTCTTTGCCAATTTAAGTTCCAAAAGAATGACCGGTTTTTTTACATTAAGGCTGTAAATGCAAATGTCATAACGTCCATCGCCTGCTTCCCGGTTTGATTTTATCCGATATCCTTTCAAATTCGCAAATAATCCGAGTAAAAATCCATGATAAAAAGCTTCTTTATTATCCATATAACTGATTGATTTTTGAAGTTGTTCTTCCAGTTCTTTCTGAAAAGATACAATATTTCCTCCAAGCATTGCCTGATACATAGTATCAAGATTCTGCTGCTTTATCTCGTCACGAAACCAGTTTTCTATTTGATTTCGGTAAATAGACCTCACTTCCCTGTTCGGTAGTGCCAGTTTAAGATAAACATCATCTCCGACCATTCTTTTCCCTATCTGTTTTAAATATCCTGTAAAAAATAAAAAATTCCACAAATTGTCTTCTGTATCATAGATTGTGTCATAAGTGATATCTTCATGAACCTTTTTTTCAATAGTCAGTCCGCTAACAAGTATTTCAATCTCATCCTTTACAATCTCATCCGCTCGGCAAATAAGATCCCTCACAATGCTGTTGGAACTGGTATTGCTCCATTCTGCAACCGGAAGTGCATTCTCATCTGCACAAAGTAATTTGACATATTTAATAATACTCCATGGATTATAGACATCCACATTTCCAAACCGATACCCATCATACCATTCTTTCATAATATCCATCTTCTGTTCCAGGTCGTAAAAATTCAGCATTTCTTTTACTTCCTGTTTAGTAAATCCAAAATACTCTTCATAATCCACATTTAAGATAGATATAATCTCCAAATTATTCAGTCCAGTAAAAATACTTTCCCTACTAATGCGCAAACATCCGGTAATAACAGCAAATTCCAAATAAGGGTTGCTCTTTAATGCTGATTCAAATAAAGAACGGATGAACAGGCTCATTTCATGATAAAAGCTGGAATAATAGGCATTTTCCAAAGGAACATCGTATTCATCAATTAATATAATCACTTTTTTTTGGTGGTATCGGTACAGACATTCTGAGAGAAAAGAAAGAGCTGTCGCATAATCCGCTGCCGTCGCTTTTTTTCCTCTAATCGAACGAAAAGTTTCCTTATCCTCTTCTAATAGGGCATCACCTTCTAATACGTAACTGTGACGCTTATATTCATCCGCAATTGTTTTTACAAGAATGGCATAAGCCATCTCCCAGTCAGGCTGTTTTGCGGATTTTAATGTGAGGGAAATCACAGGATAGGCTCCCTGCTCTTTTAGATATTTATCATCTGCTTTCATAATTGCAAGACTTTCAAAAAGAGAAAGATTGCTTTCTCCATTTACAGGAAGTTCAAAGTAATACTGAAGCATACTCATATTCAGAGTCTTTCCAAAGCGTCTTGGACGGGTAAACAGATTTACTTTCCCTTTTTTATCCAAAATATCTTTAATCAGCCCCGTTTTATCGACATAATAGTATTCTTTTTCCATCATTTCTTTAAAATCATCTACCCCGACGGGCAATGCGGTATAAGACATTCCTGTTCCCTCCCTGCTACTTGGCTCTTATTATATACAGTGTAACACATTTTTTTCAGGGATAAAACCCGAAAATATCATTTCTGGCACTGAAAAGAGCACATCATCAATACCTCAATCTGTATCAGAAATGTGCTCTTTCTACGATCTTTTTTATGACAAATACTCCCCTGTGTTTGACATGTTTTTGAACGTGGATATATTTTACCACAAATTTCTTTTTTTTGTTGTGTCGTTTACGCTGTAGGATTGTCGTTTACGCTGTCGTGTTATTTTTTACTTGCCTGACTGGTCAAATCAAAGTACAATAAAAACGATAGAATTATTGAAACTGTTTAGAGAGGAGCATCCTTATGAGTAGAAACAAAAAGTCTTCTTTTCACTGGCTCTGGCCGCTTTTATTCCTGTTGCTTTGTGGAATCGTTATCTGGTTTTTACATCTTTTCATTGTGGAGAATGGATATACAGAATATATCATCTGGGATTCTTCTGTTCAACTCAATGATGATGGTACAGAGACGAATATCTCCGTAGATACGATAAGTAACACAACAGACCTTACCGGTAGCTTTCGTTTTTCTGGGGAACTTCCAGCAAATCTTCCAGCTGGCACTCTTATGTTTGAAACTACTAATTTAGATCTTACCCTATTATTAAATGATACAGAAATTTTTCATTCAACAACCACGCCGGCAGGAGCTGACACAGATATGGTGCAGGCTCACATTCCCCTTTCAGAAGGCACTTCAGGTACCTTAACCATGACTTGTAAAATCTTAGATGGCTCAAAGGTCATGTTTCCACCACTGATTCGTTTTATGTCGAACTCCTATCTGGAAATGCAGGTAACTGCCCAGACTAATTTATCCTCTCTGCCTGCCGGGGCTGCTGCATTGGCATTTCTGATGATTATTGGCCTGTTTTTGCTTGGAATCCCTCTTGGGCAAAAAAATTTCAGTTTACTTCCCCTTGCTCTGTCTACTGCAGGACTCGGTATTTATCATATGGCATTCACAGAAGGATACTATTTTCTCCCTCCAACTGTCAATGCTATATTAGGTCACGATTACATCCAGATTGCTATTGTGATTTTATTTTTTATTTATCTCGCTATGAATCGGCGACGTGATTTTCTCAAAAGATTCGCCATTGTCACAGCATGGAGCATTGCGGCTTTACTGATTGCCTGTCTGATTTCCTATTTCCGAAGCAGAACTCTGCTTGATTATATTATGGAAGTAGTATTTGGCCCCCTTGTTTTCTATGGTTTATCCGATACTCTTCTTTATTGGCTGACTTACTGGTTGACCCTTGTATGTGGAGGTATTTCTTCCTATGAAATTGCCTTTTCTTTTATCCGTCAGCGGACGGAAACTCAGGCTGCTGCAATCCGCAATGAACTTCTTTTGGAAAACTACCACACTCTTCAGACAAAAATGAAAGAACAGGCCGCACTCCGTCATGAATTCCGCCATCATTTGACGGCACTAGACAGTCTTTATCAAAAAGCAGATTATCAAGGCATGAAAGAGTTACTCGACCAGTTAAAAGGTCAGGCAGAAAAAACGATTTATGTTGATTTTAGCGAAAATGAAACAGTCAATATTATCCTTCAAGACATCGCCCAAAGGGCATTAAAACACAACATTGACTTTCGTCCATTTATTCAGATTCCACCAAAGCTTCGTATCCCTGACAAAGATTTGTGCAGTTTTGTAATGAATATGTTAGATAATGCTTTGGAAGCCTGCGAATCTGTTGAACAAAAGGGTTCAAAACCTTTTATCCGTTTTCATATGAAAATGGTTCACGGTTTTTTAGCTATTCGTTGTGAAAATTCTTATCAAACAGCACTAAAAACAGATGAATCCGGTGAGCTTTTAACCACAAAAGAAGACCCTGACCTTCACGGATTCGGTCTTCACCAGATGAAAAGCATCTCAGAGAAATATCAAAGTATATTAAATATAAGTCAAACAGATGATTGTGTTTTCACTGTACAGACTGCATTAAAAATACCTGACTAATTATTTTTTCCATTGTCTTTCTAAAAAAAGAGCCACGGTCTGGTATAACTGCATTTTACAAAACAGTTTTACCAGACTGTGGCTTATTTAACGATTTAGATAGGAAACGAAGGTTTTCTGAAAATCTTTATAGTACTTTCTACCGACCGGAATCTCTTCTCCACCTAACAGGCGCACTGTTGTCCGGCGGACTTCTTCCACATATCCAAGATTTACAAGAAAACTATTATGACTTCTTGCAAATTTGTCTGCCGGAAGCATTTTCTCAAAATCTGTCAAAGACATATAGACCGTATCCTTTTTCCCAGATACTTGATGAATCATAAGGGAATGATTCTCACTCTCCACATATTGAATTTTAGAAAGAAGAAAACGGGCTGTCCTCCCTCTGTTTTGTACCACAATATCCTCCGGTGTATGGTTCAGTTTATAATCGGTCATCAGCGCGTACCGTAACTCTTCTTTTTTGACCGGCTTTAGAAGAAAATCAATTGGCTGTACCCGGTATCCTGTTTTTATATACTCTTCCGCACCCGTTACAAAAATAATACTTATACGGTTATCATCTTTTCGAAGGCCCTCTGCCAACTCCATTCCAGTCAATTCATCCATCTCTATATCTAAAAGCAGCACTTGAAACTGGATATCTCCCTGATTTATACTGTTTTTCAACTCTTTTGCCGATGCAAAAGGATATACCTCATAATCAATCTTTTCTTCCACTAATATTTCTTCACAAAGTCTGCAGATCTCTCCACGTATGGATTCATCATCTTCACAGACTGCTAAACGATACACATACATAAAAGGGTCCTCGTCTTTCCTGATTCCAATCTATATGGATTCATTCTATAAATTCTTGTCACTTTTATGTATATTATCACACAAATATACGTGTAAATCAATATAGCTTTTTATAACTATACTCCAAACGAAGAATCTTGGGTCTAAGCAATTTTTTTGAACTTTTTTACAATCTCTTTTTATTTTTTTCTTTTGTTTTTTTCCTGTTCTTTCTTTTTCTTCTCTTCTTCCTTCATTATCATTCTTAAGAATCCTCTATCTGCCGCTTTCTCAAACGGTGACATCTTTCCATCGTGATTAAGATCAAATCTGTTTCCAAAAATTCCTGGCATAATTATCCCTCCTCTTTTTAAAATCTAGTCAAACATTGTAAAAATCCTTCTCTTTTCATAATTATATAACAATCTCTTACACAAATCAATCCATTCTACATTATCTGATTATTCCCCAAAAATTTTAAGATATTGGTGTTCCCGGTTCGACAGAACCGTCATAAATAAATCCTGTAGTTGGAGTAATATTCGTATTGCAATCCGCAAACTTGGCACCCTGTTTATAACAATTATACTCATCTACATACCGTCCATCCACCCACGTATCTGACATAGAATAGGCATTTCTTTTTTCTCTTAATTTTGACAGTGTCGCATTTTGAGCATAATCATTTTCTGAACCATCAAATATAAAAAGCTTTTCCACATAGCTTATCGGCAATGGATCTCTACTGCCGGCTCCTGCCCCTCCATATGTATGCATTTCCCCATTATAAGTTATATTTACCATAGAATGTTCTAAACCCTGACTCCCTTTGCAGGAAGGCTCTATCCGACTTGCAACGTTAAATATGTACCGTGGAAATCCAAGTGAATCCAATACATAAGGATACAGACTACTTACCAAAAGACCCTCTGAAACTGACGCATAGGAATTAAACCATGCATTTAAAGGTGCCCCTGAATAAGAGGATATCGCAAGATATGGAAACGGAGTAGCCATATTAGCTACAGATGTATCTATCATTCCCCGGGGATAAACAGCCAATTGCAACATATCTATACTGATCCAAAACCAGATAATCACTGCTTGTATCTGTATGGTATACGGTGTCCTTATCATAGAAACGAATATCGGAAGGATCTGGATCCTCTGTATGGACATAAAAGAACAGATTAAATGGTGCTAATAATGGTGTAATTGTATAAGAATACAGTTTTCTATTTTCCGTTTCTTCCTCCTTCGAGGCAGTTGTCGACTCCTGTCCCGGAACTACTGTCGTATTCTGGGTCGCATCTTCCTGTGTTGTTGTATTCTGCGTCGAATCCTGCCCTGAAGCAGTGACAGTTATCGTACATATGTATTTTTTCTTTCCCACTGTGGCAATAACCTGGGTTTTCCCCTTTCTCAATGGTTTTATCAGCGCTTTTCTTTATCGAACAACAGAGTCCCTTCTTTCACTGTAAGAGAAAGAACACCTTCCTCATCTACATGATAACTGACTGAGAATTCTTTTTCAAGCTCATTGCCTCCCCAACAGAAAGGCGGATCAAAATCTTCTCCGTCACATCGCAGCCAAAAGTCTTTCTTCGTTATCTCTGTCATTTTTCCACTAATGCCAGGGTTTCCCGCTTCTGCATCATATAATTGAAAGGAGGCATCCGGTTCAATAGATAACACATAATAGCCCGTATAGCTTTCTTCATCTCCTAATGCGTGTTCCTGACAATGCCAGTCTCCTAGCAAATCATCCGGAATTTCTGCCTGTTTATCCGTCTTACTGCATCCACAAAATAAGATATTCAAAACAAAAGTGAGCATTACTATTTTATACAACTTCATTTTCATTCTCCATTTAAAATCTAATCAAACATCTTCATATCAGGCATCTGATTATTATTTTTTTCAATATTATGTGTGTTAAGATATTCCACAACTGCCCTACGAACCTCCTGAACTGCTTCCCAACAATCAGCAACATCTTCTTCATCTACATAAAAAGCATCATCACCAGGGTATCTTGCAGAAAAATAAAACCCATCCACTCTATAAACGACATCCCATCTGCATTGAAAATCCTTCAAA
>JAUNBT010000358.1 GCA_030526985.1 Lachnospiraceae bacterium
AATCCTTCGAAGACTGGGAGTAAGACAGGCAGACAGGGAAAAGGCTATGATGCAGATGCTAAAGATCAGCTTTGGAACCCCCTGTCTGCTGGCCATGATTCATTCCGTAATTATTACGGCAGGAATTTATCTGCAGATGAATCTTCCCTGGGAGAAAGCTTTTGAAAATATCGCACTTTCTTTTGGAGTGGTCGCAGTAGTATATGTAATTTATTATATGGTTACCTGCGCAGGAAGCAGGTATGTGCTGGGGCATGGTGAGAGATAGAGGAAAGTTTGTTTTCTCGACTATGTTGGGAGGACCAGTTGTCCGTTAATATATGCGTTTTTGATATGAGTTTTTGAATTATTACGGACTGATTGTGATGATTTCTTGATTCAGTCCGTAAAAAGTAGACTTGATTTTGTCTTTTTGCTGGTTGTTACGGATTATAATCTGTTATTTGTCGATTTAGTCCGTAAAATTAAGACTTGATACGCGTCTTCTTGATTGTTATTACGGACTATTATTTATTGTAAGTCGATTCAGTCCGTAAAAAATAGACTTGATATGCGTCTTCTAGCTGGATATTACGGACTGTTTTCTATTATCCGTTGGCTGAGTCCGTAATAATTATTCTTGACACTTGTTTTCTCTTTGATTTCTACGTATTATTTTCACATTTTATAAATCCAGTACGTATAAATCACATTGGGGCCAGCCCATCATTATCCCCTCATTACGGAAAAAAATAAATTTTAACAAAATACCCACTAAGATTTTTTCTAAAAAGTTTTAAGAAAGTTTGTTTATTTAATATTTAACTGTTAAATTTCCTAAAATAATAAAGATAAATCCAAATAAGATGTAAAAAATTACAATAAAAACTTTCTATTAAATAGATAATAGTGTATAATAAATTATGAAAATGAAATAAATATTCAAAAAAAAATCCTAAGATAACTTAGGATTAAAAAGCACACACTGTGCTACCGTGAAACGGCGATTTGATAAAAACTTTATTTGAACTCGCAATGTAAATTCAAATAAAACATATCATATAACATGGGGGTTGTCAAGATGGAAAAGAGAAATTGTTTTCAAGACTATTATTTAGGTCTTGATATCGGGACAAATTCTGTCGGATATGCAGTGACAGATTTAGAATATAAACTTCTAAAATATAAGGGAGAGCCGATGTGGGGAAGTCATGTTTTTGAAGAAGGGCAGCAGGCATCGGAACGGAGAGGATTCCGTACGTCAAGGAGAAGAACTAATAGGAGAAACCAAAGGGTAAAATTGATTTCAGATATTTTTGCAGCTGAGATTAAAAAACAAGATGAGAATTTTTTTATAAGACGTAAAGAAAGTGCATTGTTCCGAGAAGATACACAGGACAATGCCAGGTATATTGTATTTAATGAAGAAGAATTTACAGATCAGGATTATTATCAAAAATATCCAACTATCCATCATCTGATACAAGAATTGATGAGAGATGATGCTCCGCATGATGTACGGTTAGTTTATCTGGCTTGTGCTTATCTAGTGGCACATCGCGGACATTTTTTGAATGAGGTAAATAAAGATAATGTTTCTGATGTACTTGATTTTAACAATGTATATCAATCGTTTATACAGTGTTATCAAGAGCTTTATGGCACTATGCCATGGGAGTGTGACGCAGATCAGTTCAAGGGAATAATGCAACAAAAGTCATTGATTACTAAAAAGGAAAAAGCTTTTTTAGAATTGTTGAATGGTGGAAGAAAATATAAAATAGAAGAGGATGAGATTGATAGAAATGGTCTAATCAAGTTATTGAGTGGAGGGAGTTTGGAATTAGGTAAACTGTTTCCCAAAAAGGAGTTTGAAGAGAAAGTATCCTGTAGTTTTCAGAAAGGAGAGGAAGAATTTCTGCTGGTTTTAGGAAATCTGGATGAAGAGGGAGAATTACTGGTTAAAGCGAGAAATCTATTTGACTGGGCGGCATTGGCAGATGCCTTGCAAGGCGGAACTTGTATTTCAGATGGAAAAGTTGAAATATATGAACAACATAAGAAAGACTTGAAATATTTGAAAAATTTTATAAGAAAATATAGACCTGAAAAATATTACGAGATATTTCGGAGTGGAAATGAAAAGGCGAATTATGTTGCATATTCTTATTATACAAAATCTGTAAAAGGTGAAGTGGATTATAAATTAAATAAAGCAACAAAAGAAGAGTTTTCAGATTATATCTGGAAAAAAGTGAAAAATATTGATGTAGAAAAAACAGAGTATGAAGATATGTGCCAAAGACTTCAGTTGTATTCTTTTTTACCAAAACAAGTCGATGGAAATAATCGTGTGATACCATATCAGCTTTATTATTATGAACTTGCACAGATTTTACAGAATGCAAAAAAATATCTTCCGTTTTTATCTGAAGTTGATGAAGAAGGATATTCAAATGAGGATAAAATATTGTCTGTAATGGAATTTCGTGTGCCGTATTTTGTTGGGCCATTACGCAAAGACAATGGAGAACATGCATGGATTGAAAGAAAAGCACAGGGGAAAATCTATCCATGGAACTTTAAAGAGAAAGTAGATTTAGATAAAAGTGAGCAGAGATTTATTGACCGTATGACAAACCAATGTACATACATTCCAGGGGAAACAGTATTGCCAAAATATTCTTTGCTTTATAGTAAGTATAGCGTCTTAAAT
>JAUNBT010000359.1 GCA_030526985.1 Lachnospiraceae bacterium
GATGGTATGGCAGGTGGCATGCTGCACCGACTTGCCAATTATCGGAATGGGTGGAAGAGAGAGGCTACACTAGAGTATTTTGAACCGGAAAAGAATAAAACATATGAGGGTACAGTCGATATAGGTATCATAAATGATTACAGCATTCAGTCCGCTCAGAAAAGTTTTTTTGCTATAGGAAAGACACCTGGAGCATGGGCGGGATCTTCCCTGGAAAACTATTTTGACAGCGAGAGCAACAGGCTTGTTATTCAAACCAACAAATCAGATAATGATTATAAGATTAGAGAGTATCTTATTGATGGACTGTTGGGAGACACATCCGTTGGGCGTAGCGCAATCACTCCCTGCATCCTTTTTTTGGATGGGGAGTATTGGGGCGTATATATGTTAAGGGCTGAGTATGATGATACCTTTATTCAGGAAAAATATGGGATCGCAGGGGAAGACATTGTCTTTTCTTCTGATGATAGTTTTGATGGACTCTATGATTTTGTTACAACAAATGATATGAGTAATGGGGAAAACTATGCGGCGGTAGAAGCCATGATGGATATGCAAAGCTACCTGGATTATTTTTGCTCCAATATGTACCTTGCCAATGCGATGTATGGAAATAGAAGTGGGGAAGTATGGAGAACGGTTAACAACAATGGTGGCGAATATACAGATGGAAGATGGCGTTGGCTGATTGGTTCTATGGAAAGTACAATCGCCAATGGAATGAATGGGGAGGTATCTACACCAACAATCGATACGTTCTTACAGCCAGGAGTAACGGAGGACAAATTCCTTCAGTCCTTGCTAAGAAGTAGTACCTTTAAACAACAGCTAAGTGATACAATGAAAAATATGTCTGAAAACATTTTCAATAAAGAACGTACAGATAAAATCCTGAATAGGGTTACAAAGAAAATGGAAAAGACTGCAATGAATAGTTATGAAAGATATCATGGCTCTCCAGAAGAGGAATTTTATTCATCTGAAGTGGAAAAAATTCAAAAGTTTTTTGAAGAGAGAGGGACATATATTCTGCGTTACACAGAGGAGTTTGTTAAATAGATGAAAATAGAGGTTGAATTATGGCAGGCCATGTGAAAACAAAATCTAAAAAAGAACCTAAGCCAGTACTGATGGATTATTTAAGGGAATTAATTTGCGCACAGATGGAGAATCGAGTACCATCGAATATCCCAGAGGGAATAACCCTTAAAGAAATCGAGGATATTGCTCATCGAGGACAAATGGATTATTGTCTTCTTGGGGCACTGTTAAAATTGGATTTACCGCAAGCAGATATCGAAGGAATTCGGCCATTTCTTGTGCGCAGTACCATGAAAACACTGGCACAAGTGTGTGCGGTACGGGAAATTCAAGAAAGGCTGGAGGAGGCTGGGGTAAAAAGTCAGGTCCTAAAAGGTTCGGTTATGAAGTTCATATATCCAACCCCTGAGTTGAGAGAAATGAGTGATGTTGATATTATTGTCTATGATCAAAGCCTGACGCATGCAGAGTCTGTATTAAACGAACTGGGCTATGAAAAGCAGCAAGCGGTAAAACATCACACTATTTTTACGAAGGGCCCCTTTCTTTTGCTTGAAGTGCATTGGTGTCTGTTTGATGAAAATGTAGATCAAAGTCAATTCTCCTATTACTATGATAATTTCCGGTCAACACTTGTGGAGGGTACCAGATATACCTATGAATTTTCAAAAGAAGATTTTTATGTATATCTAATCTCTCATATGGCAAAGCACTTTTATGAGACAGGGTGCGGTATCCGAAATCTTCTGGATGTATATATCTATCGGACTGTATATAAAGACATCCTGGATGAAGAGCATATTAGAAACGAGTTGGAAAAGTGTGGTACGATTGATTTTGAAAAACACATTCGAACACTTGCATTTATTTGGATGGAAGGTAAGTCCAGTAATTCATTTTATAATGATATGTTTGAGTATATGTTGGACTGTGGGATTTATGGAAAAGGGGAGAATGGAGTATGGGGAAAGCTGGCGAAGGAGAAGTCATTGTCAGGGAAACAAAAATCCTTGAAAAATTTATATTATTTCCCATCACTTAAGTACATGCAAGAATATTATACATGGTTGGAAAAATGCCCGATACTTTTGCCAATTGCTTGGGGAATGCGTGCTTTGACCGGTGCACTTTCGCCAGAGGGAATGAATCGAAGAAAACTGGTTGCATTTGAGGATAAAAAACGAATCGAAACCATTCGTAATATATATGATAAGGTACATCTGGATTTCAACAGTAAAAAGAAATAAGAACATAACAACTGGAGAATTGGAGGAAAGCATAAGCAATGGAAGATGGAAGAGTAAAAAAATCAGCGCAGAATATGATAACTGGATTTTTCTATCAGGCTCTGACTCTAATTCTAAGTTTTGTATCCAGAACCGTATTTATACATACGTTGGGAAATGAGTATCTGGGATTAAATGGTATTTTTTCAGATGTCTTGTCGTTGCTTTCTATGGCTGATTTGGGATTTTCCACAGCAATGGCATATAGTTTTTATAAGCCGCTGGCAAATAATGACCGATCTGAAATTGCATCTCTGATACATTTTTATAAAAAAATTTATAATTTTATTGCAGGGGCAGTTCTAGTTTTGGGCTTGGCTTGTGTTCCCTTTTTAAAGTATATTGTGAACAC
>JAUNBT010000360.1 GCA_030526985.1 Lachnospiraceae bacterium
GGTAAAGGCTGATATTTGCTGCAGCATAATAACCGCCATAGCTACTCTGTACTCCGATAGAAACATACCCATCCTTTGCCATCTTTAATGTATGGTACTCTCCTGCCGCTGTTGCTGTAATCATCTCGCTTGTACCATTCAGGGGCAAAGTCGCCGCATCTGCTTTCTTACCTGGGATTGCCGCCGCAATTAACATCAGGCATAAAAATCCCATCATACCTAACAGATGTTTCATTGATTGTTTTTTCATGTTTTTTCTTTTCCTCCTTAAAAACGAAATCATGTTTTTTCTGTGAACATGCTTATATATAACTTACCATATTTCAAGCTAAAACACAACAAAACAGGCAGATATTTCTCCAAATCCTGTAGGATTGAAAAAATACTGCCTGCTTACTCTTACTTATTCGATTATAAAAACATCTTAGAACTCTGGTTCAATTAATCCGTATGTATTACCCTTTCTCTTGTACACTACGTTCACTTCAAAGGTCTCTGCATTACGGAATACATAGAAGTTATGTCCTAAAAGTTCCATCTGGATACAAGCTTCCTCTGCATCCATCGGTTTGATTGCAAACTTCTTACTACGGATAATCTTAATCTCATCATCTTCCTCATATTCCTGTGCGAGGAAGTCATTGGTAAAGGTGTTGGTTCCTTTATTATAATTCGTAATCTTTGTTTTGTACTTACGAACCTGTCTCTCTAACAATTCAGCTACCACGTCAATGGACACATACATGTCATCACTTTCTTCTTCTGCCCTTAAAATGTTGCCTTTCATAGGGATGGTAACTTCTGCTTTCTGTCTGAACTTCTCCACACTCAGTGTAACCATGCACTCCGTTTCCTGAGAAAAGAACTTATCCAGCTTGTCCAGCTTCTCGTAGATTGCGTTTTTCAGTCCTTGTGTCACCTCAATATTTTTTCCGCTAATAATGTAACGCATATTACTCCACTCCTTTTTTTCTATATTTAGGGAGCTACCCTACCTTAAATCCAGCATATATTACTGCCGGTAAAAGACGAATTGGAATTACTCCAGCGATTGTCTTGTGTTTATTATACCATATCGAAACAATTATTCCAATCCTTTTCCTATTATTTTCTCTCTCTATTTTATAACTGGTCAGAACCACAGCCCGGAACAGTTCCATATTTTTTATAAATTCTGTCTCTTTATGTTAATTATCTAACATTTTATTTTGGGCTTTTCTTCAGGAAAATCTATTTTTTTGCCAAAACATTCGTTTCAAAATTCCCTCAGTTTTACACAGTCAATTTGCGGTATCCACTGTGGATAATGTGGATAACTCTGTGCATAACCATTTTAAAGGATTTTTTCGAGTTTAAAATGTGGATAACTTTCCTGAGTTTTTCACATTCTATTTTCTATTTTTCATGTGGTTTTTGCCTGTTTCGATTTTTTTTGTGCAAATCATCAATTTTGTGTAAATTTTGAAATTGGTCTTGACAAAGTAATTGCGCCTATTCTTCCAGAATAGACGCAATTTTCTAATAATATCAGCACAATATCCACAATTTTTTCGCTCTCACCCCTTATCGTGTGGATAAATACTGTTCCAATGAAAAAATACAGTTTGCTCCATCGGCAGCGGAAGTAATAATCTGTCTTAACTGTTTTGTCCGGCAATCGCCACCACAAAAAACACCCGGCATGCTCGTGGCTCCATCTTCCGCTGCTATAATATATCCCTGTTCATCCAAGTCGACAATTCCTTCTAATGCTTTCGTATCCGGTATTGTTCCAATTGCCACAAATACACCATCTACTAAAAGTTCTGTCTTTTCCCCGGTCTTTTTATTGGACAAATGAATTCCATTTACCAGTCCATCTCCGACTATTTCTTCCACAACTGAGTTCCAGCAGATTTCCACATTGTCCATAGATAGAAGTTTCTGCTGTAGAATCTTCGCTCCTCTAAGTTCGTCTCTTCTGTGAATCAGATATACCTTTTTGCAGGCACGGGCAAGAAAGATAGCATCTTCTAACGCAACATCACCGCCGCCGATGACAGCCACTGTTTTCTTCCGGAAGAAAGCACCATCGCAGGTAGCACAATAGGATACGCCCTTTCCGGCAAGCTCTTCTTCGCCTGGAACCATTGCTTTCCGGTGAACAGCACCCAATGCTAAAACAACACCTTTTGCTTTAAATCTCTCCCCTTTTTTTAGAACAACTGTCTTTGTTTCTCCTTCATCCAGCAAGTCTGTCATTTCGCCTGTGTAAAACTCTGCCTCCAGATTTTTTGCATGTCCCTGAAATTTCTCACTCAGACTATAGCCGTCAATGCCGGGAAGTCCAGGATAATTGTCCACTTCGTAAGTATTTAAGACTTGTCCTCCACAAAATGGCTGTTTTTCTATTACAAGTGTTGACAAAGCGGCTCTTTTTGCATAAATGGCCGCTGTCATGCCAGCAGGACCACCGCCGATAATAATAACATCATATTCCTGTTTCATCATAACTCCTTTCCTTTTTCATGTAACCGCAAAAAATTAGTTACCTTAAATTTTTCTTTCATAGTTATTAGTATATCATAAGAAAAAGCTTTCAATCAACGACTTTACACAGGTTATACTTGTTTTGTTTTCTCATTTATCTTATAATAAGAATATCTCCAAAGAAACGATCTATTCTTTCGGAGAAG
>JAUNBT010000059.1:0-10588 GCA_030526985.1 Lachnospiraceae bacterium
ACGAAAAATGTAGTTTTATAGTTTGGTATACTTTTTACGCGGATTTCACCGTCTAGAAGATCAATGACACGTTTGACCATGGCCAGGCCGAGACCATTGCCTTCTTTTGCGTGGGAGGTGTCACCCTGATAAAATTTGTCAAAAATATGTTTTCCGGTTGCTTCATCCATACCGCATCCACTGTCTTGTACCAAAAAGAAAATAGAATCCTTTTCTTCCTCCAGCTGAATGTAAATCTGTCCATTTTCTGGTGTGAATTTAATTGCATTGGAAATCAGATTACTCCAGATAATTTCCAATAATCCTTCGTCACTGTAAATGGTGATATCTTCAATATCTGCGTTGATTTCTAAATTTTTTTCAGTCCATAATTCTTCATAAGACAGAAGAATATTTCGTGTTTGTTCCCCAATATTAAAATAAGTGAATTCAGGGAGAATATTCTGATGTTCTAAGCGGTTTAATTTCAACATATTGGTTGTAAGACCGGATAGGCGTTTGGAAGCATCCAGTATTGTGCCCACATAATCTTGTCTAGTTGTTTCATCTAATGAGGCATCCTGTAAAAGGACAGCATAATTATGAATAATGGAAAGAGGAGTCTTGATTTCATGGCTGACATTGGAAATAAAATCTGTTTTCATTATTTCTGTGCTGGCAAGTTCTTTGGACATCTGGTTTATACTGTCGATGATTTCATCAAATTCATTGATTTTTCTCGTATAAGGCGGCTCAATATAGACATCGTAATTTCCCCTTGTCAATTCCTTTAGTGCCTTTAAAATTCGTTTTACAGGCAGTTCTATAGTAAACCGTCTGTGGAGTGCATCCGCCGTTGTGATTAAGGCACTGACCAAAAAAACATTTGCAAAGACAGCTGCAAATCCAAACCAGTCATAAGCAGTGCCATCTGTACCACCAGTTCCATTAATAGACTTGGCATAGATCAGAGTGCTCATCAGGCACAAAGTCCAGGTAGTACTAAAGAAAAAAATATAATTCTTAATGGAAAACAGGCTGTCTGTTTTTTTTGAAGTAGGTTTCATATTTTTATTTTTCATAATTTTTTCCTATTATAATACGGCTTTATAGCCGAGTCCGTGTACTGTGACAATTTTAAAATCATCACAGTCTTTAAATTTGCTGCGGAGCCTTGTAATATAGACATCTACAGTTCGTGGGTCAGCATCGCTGTCATATCCCCAAAATTCATCCATCAGTTGAAGTCTGGTAAAAGTCCTCTTCGGATAAGATAAAAGTTTGTAGAGAACATGAAATTCCCGGACAGTGAGTGATATTTCTTCTCCGTCCAGATATGCGGTCATCTCGTCTGAATCTAATATGAGTTTTCCGATCGTTAATCTATTTTTATTCATTATATTCGCACGGCGAAGCAATGCCTGTATTCGCATCAAAAGTTCATCGAATTCGATTGGCTTTACCATATAATCATCGATTCCTGCCAGATAGCCTTTCTTCTTAGAACCCAGATCATCTAATGCAGTCAGAAACAGAATGGGAATCTGTTCATTTATTTTTCGGACATAGGCTGCGAATTCAAAACCATCCATGCCAGGTAACATAACATCGGACAGAATCACATCAAACATTTGATTGGATAAACACTCAAGGGCATCATCTGCATCCAGACATCCGGTTACCTGATAGCCATTGTTTTGCAGAAAACGGCATACGGATTGATTCAGTTTTATTTCATCTTCTAATAATAATATCTTTATCATTATGACATCCTCGCTTTCCTTTCTCTTATTGTTTTATTCTACCATATAAATCTATCATAGAAATATGAATGAGATGTTAAATGAAATAATTAATATTACATTAACATTTTAAAAGCGTTTCATCAATATTATCCTTTTAGGATAGACCTATGCAAAACAAAACACGCAAAAACGAAAGGAGAATATCAGTTTTGAGTAAAATAATATGCATTAGCAGAGAATACGGAAGCGGTGGACATGAAATCGCAAAAAAAACTGCCCAGCTTTTAGGCATTTCCTGTTTAGACAAAGAAATCTTAGAGCACGTGTTGGAAAAAAGCGATCTGCCAAATGACCTTATTGTGAAGGCAGATGAAAAAAGGAAAAATTCTTTTCGATACACTGCCATTTATGAGGGAAGTAACCGGGAGTACTATGGGATGGCAATCAATGATATTTTATATGAGATGGAAAAGAATGTGATTTTAGAAAAAGCGGAGGAAGGCGATTGTATTATCGTCGGCAGATGTGCAGAAGAGATTTTAAAGGACACAGATCATGCGGTTGTAAGTCTGTTTATCACTGCTCCGTTGGAGTTCCGGCTTCGCAGAAAAATGGAGGAAGCGGGAACGCAGGATAGAAGAAAAGTGGAAAAGGAAATTAAAAAGATGGACAAACAGCGCCGGGCTTATTATGAATACCATACAGGAAAAGACTGGGGTATTCCATACAATTATGATGTGTGCCTGAATTCCGCATCAATGGGAATTAACCGGATCATCGATGTGATGGTGGATGCGTTTGGAAGCATCTGGGAGGTGAGATAAATGAATGCAATAGCAAATTTTGTAGTAAAACGAAGGAAATTCATCGTAGCATTGGTACTGGCCATTACCGTACTTTGTACCATATTATTTTTGAAGGTCGATATCAATTATAATATGACAGATTATCTGCCGGAAGACGCCAATTCAACCATTGCCTTAGACACTTTAGATGAAGAGTTTGGGGAGGCTGTTCCAAACTGTAACGTTATGATAAAAGGAATCAGTATAGAAGAGGCATTATCTATAAAAGGCCAACTAGAAGGTATGGAAGGAGTTGACAATGTCAGCTGGTTAGATGATACCGTTGATATAAAGAGACCTTTAGAGGTGCAAGACCAGGACATGGTAGAGGACTACTATAGTAATGGAAATGCTTTATTTTCAGTTACCATTGCTGATGGAGAAGAAAGAGCAGCGACGGATTTGATTGAAAATGAATTAGGAAAAGAACACAAAGTATATATGTCTGGAAATGCAGTAGAACAGGCAGATTCCCAACGGCTTGCCACATCTCAGACAGTGAAAGCAATCTGTGTGCTTGCTCCTCTTATTATTTTAATTTTGATTATTGCCACTACGAGCTGGGCAGAACCATTTATTTATCTGCTGGCAATTGGTGCAGCGGTCATGGTCAATTTGGGAACAGAAATCTTCCGTGGAGAAATTTCCTATGTAACATTGGCGGTAGCCCCAATTCTTCAGATGGCGGTCTCATTAGATTACGCAGTATTCCTGTCTTCCAGTTTTCAGGCACATCGGATTACAGCGAAAGATGATAAGACAGCAATGAAGTTTGCAATGAATGATTCTGTGAAATCCATTGCAGCAAGCGCACTTACAACGATTTTTGGATTCCTTGCATTGACATTAATGAAATTTGAGATTGGACCGGATATGGGAATTTCTTTAGTCAAAGGTGTGATTCTAAGTTTTATTTCCTGTATGACTTTCCTTCCGGCAGCAATCTTATTGTTAAATAAATTAATTGATAAGACGAAACATAGAAAATTCATGCCTGATTTTAAAGGTGCAGGAAAGGTTGCAGTGAAAATTCGAATTCCTGTATTCATTATCGTTGCCTTTATCGCAGTATTTTGTTTCCTGGCACAGGGAAATAACAATTTTACATACGGTTCCGGCGATGCAGCAGGCAATACTCCTTCGGCAGTGGCAATTAAAGAAGAGTTTGGAGAGAGCAATACGATGGTTCTGATGGTTCCGAAGGGGGATCGGGCAAAAGAGAAGGTATTAAGCGAACAGATTGAGGATATGGATTATGTTACAAGCGTATTATCTTATGCAAACCAGGTAGGAGCAGAAATCCCACCAGAATATTTAAGTAAGGAAGTTCAGGAGAATTTCTACGGTGAGAATTATACACGAATTATCATCTATTCCAATCTTCCAGATGAAAGTGAAGAATCATTTGCTCTAGTTGAAAATGTAAGAAACTCAGCAGAAAAATTGTATGGAGATAATGTTTTATCCTGTGGACAAAGTGCAAATCTTTACGATATGAAAAATACAGTAGAGACTGATAATAGTTTGGTCAGTGTAGTGACAGTTTTGGCAATTTATGTTGTATTAGCAATTATGCTAAAATCATGGTTCCTTCCGATTCTTTTGATTCTCACAATCAAAATTGCAATTTGGATTAACATGGCAATTCCGTTTTTTACGGGAAGCAGTTTGATTTACTTAGGATACTTAGTTGTAAGTACGGTACAGATGGGAGCAACGATCGATTATGCGATTTTGCTTACAGACCACTATATGGATAACAGGAAAAAAGCACCTGCAATCAAGGCGATGGAACGCACAATGCACCAGACAATTCCTTCTGTTTTAGTATCGGCATTTGTGCTGGCAATAGCGGGATTCGCATTAGCCCTTGTTTCTTCCAACGATATGGTAAGAGCGTTGGGAATTTTAATTGGAAGAGGTGCCGTGATTCCTCTGATTCTGGTAAATATTTTCCTTCCAGCCCTATTGATTTTATTTGACAAAGTGATTCCTTATACAACACTGAAAGCGAATTTCTTTCGAGCAGTCAAAAAGGACAACAGAATGGAAGTCATTGATACAAGAGCAGAAATAGAAGAATATAACGAATACGAAGAAGAAAGAACAGTTGCTGGTTTCTTAGGGGCAAGCAGCGAAGAGACCTATGATGATTTAGACGATTCAGTCGCATGGAATGGAGGAGATAGATAATGAGAAATATTAAATTTGGGTTTAAAAAGACAGCGGTAATGGTGGCAGCATTTTGCATGACAATGTCAATAGGACAGACAGCATTTGCAGCTTCTGATGCAGAATATACAAAAAATGAGAATGTCTATGTAAGACTTGCCCAGGACGGGGAAGTCGATGGAACCTATGTGGTGAATACCTTTGATGTAACAGAAGAAGGGGAAATTACAGATTACGGTGACTATAGTAAAATTCAAAATCTTACGAACTTAGAAGCAATAGAACAGGATAAAGAAGAGCAGACATTTACGGCAGAAGAGGGGAAATTCCATTATCAGGGAGATATGGACAAAGCCGAACTTCCATGGAATTTTGACATTACCTACTATCTTGACGATGATGAAGTAGAGGAAGAAGAATTAGAGGGAGCAGAAGGTGACCTCCGAATGAAAATCAGCGTAAAGGAAAATCCGTCTTATACAAATGATAAATTTTTCAAAGCCTATATGCTACAAATCACGGCATCTTTAGATACGGATTTGTGTGAAAATATCAAGGCAAAAGATGGAACAATTACAGATGCCGGTTCCAATGAACAGATTAGTTTCACTGTAAATCCGGGAAAAGAAAAGACAATGGAAATTACAGCAGATGTAACAGATTTTGAGATGGATGATATCTCCATTGCGGCGGTGCCGACGAACGACCTTGAAAAGTCATTTGCATCAAAAGAAAATGATGACCATATGGGAAAAACCTCTTTTATTATTTCTGCGGAGGGAGTGACGATTCCAGATGAGGAAGCAGTTGTTCCGGAAGAAACAGAAGAAGAAGGATTTGTGGATAAATTGAGAAGTTTATTTTAAGAACAGAAAATATACAAAAAAGGATGGGCAAAATGATTAAAATAAAAGACGTGATGATTCACCAATATAAATGCCTGAAAAAGGAACAGAAATTCCAGTTAGAAAAGGATATTACAGTTTTAGTCGGACAAAATGAGGCCGGTAAGACCTGTATCTTGGAAGCATTGGCAAAAGCCAATTACTTTGACCGGGGAGACAAGGCATATCAATATGATCCGGTTTATGATTACCCACGATGGAGAAAAAGGGAACTGGATCGTCAAAAAGAAACACCTCTTGCAGTGACACTTACCTACGAGGTCAGCGAAATATTACTGGGTCAGATACAAGATGTGATGATTTTGCAGGAGATGACAAACACATTTTCAAGGATTACAGATTATCAGGGAAGACATCAAATTGTGGAAAATGGATTTGACTATGATCCGCATTGTTTCTGGGAGGCTTATGTCTCCCAGAAAGATCCTCGAATTAGAAAGTACAAAAAAGCCCTTGCCTGTGCTTATACGAAAGAAGACTGGAAAAGGCTTTGTGAGAAAGCGGAAAGCAGGGAGGAAGAAAAAGCATTAAAAAAATTGGAACCTTTCTTTGAAAATCGCCATCACTGGGAGAATCCATTGAATGAGTTTGTATTCCGTACATTTTTGTTACCCAATATTCCAAAGTTCATGTTTTATGATGAGTTTTATATGCTCCCTTCTAGAATATCACTGGATAAATTAAAGAAAGATGACCCGCTTACACCGGCAGAACGGACGGCAAAGGCATTTTTAATGCTGGCAGACATTGATCTTAATAAAATTAATCCGGATGAATTTGAAAATTATAAAACAGAATTGGAAACGACTCAGGCAAGAATTACGAATGAGTTACTTCATTACTGGAAAAACAATCAAAATCTAAGGATTGTATTTGATATTATTCGGGAACCAGTTGCAGCTGAGCCGGAAAAACAAAGAGGTTTTTTCTTTCGGAAAAAACAAAAACAGGAACAAAAATATCAGACATGGCTGGAAGTACGAGTACAGAATTTGAAGACAATGGTCTCATTGCCACTTGAAAACCGAAGCCGGGGATTTAACTGGTTCTTTTCCTTCTTTGTATGGTTTAAGGCAATTCAAAAGGTCGGAGGACCACCTTATGTATTGCTTCTTGACGAGCCGGGACTAAACCTCCATACGACAGCTCAGAATGATTTGCTTCATTTGATTCATGATTTATCAAATGAATATCAAATTTTGTTTACAACTCATTCCGAACACATGATGGATAAGATGAAAAAGAAAACCTATTGTGTGGAGGAAGATGATGAAGGAAGCAGGATTTATAAGTTGACAGATTAGGATTGGAATAGAAGCCTGGTCAGGTTGGAAGGATTTTGGCATGGTTGATGAAAGTTATTATAATGGAACTAAACTGGGATTTGATTTGGCGCAGCTGGCTTATAATGATAGTGAAATAAATAGAAAAAAGGCGAATGAAATGGTAGACAGATTTCTTCATACAGGTTTTCGTTATTTTGATACGGGTTCTATTTATCCAGCATCAGAAATAATGATTCGGAAAACACTAGTGGAGCGCCATCCGAGAAACCGGTATACATTAGCAGCAAGGCTGTTTGCAACTTTATTGCCGACGGAAAAAAGTGCTAAGATGGAACTGGATGCCAGTCTTGAAAAAATAGGGGTAAAATATTTTGATTATTATATTCTGCATTCTCTGGCAAAAAGAAATTATAATAAAAATGCAGACGCTCATTTGTGGAATTTCCTGTCAGAGGAAAAGACAAAAGGACGAATCAGGCATTATGGATTCTTCCATCGGGATAGTCCAGAACGGTTAGATCAAATTTTAACAGAGCATCCAGATGCAGACTTTGTACAACTTCAAATAAATTATGCAGACTGGGAAGATATTCATGTAAGGGCAAAAGACAACTATTTAGTTGCGAGAAAACATGGAAAAGCAGTTGTGGCATCGGAACCGTTAAAAGGAGGCACGCTGATTCATCCACCATATAAAGTACAGAATATATTTGATGAAGTTGATTGGAATGCATCTTATGCATCCTGGGCATTCCGTTTTGTAGCATCTCTTGAAGGAGTACATATTGTTCTTTCTAAAATATCCAGTTTGAGGCAGATGGAGGAACTACTTTCCTATATAGAAAAATACCGTCCTTTGAATGCAAAAGAAAGACATGCCTTTCAAAGAATACAAGAACTTAAAAAATAAATAACAACCACTGCTAAATCATTGCAAATATATTGAATTAGCAGTGGTTGTTTGCTATACTTATAGTGAAAAGAACGAAATATTAGATAAGCTGGAAAAATCACGTGAACATGCAGCACAGAAGAAATACAAAGAGGCAGTAGAATTTTCACGTGATATAAGGGAAAAATATGGATTATAAAGTGAATATGAACATCAGATTAATGACCCCAAAAGATAAAGAAGAAGTACTAAAAATGATGCGTGTTTTTTATGATTCAGATGCGGTGCAGCACGCGGCTCCAGATGCTATTTTGGAGAAAGACATAGACGATTGTGTCAGCACCCTTCCATTTGTGGAGGGATACATTCTTGAAGAGAATGGAAAGATTGCAGGATATTCCATGATTGCTTTTAGTTATTCCACAGAATACGGTGGAATCTGCATTTGGATTGAAGATATATACATTAAGCCGGAATATCAGGGCAGGGGATTTGCAACAAAGCTCTTCCGATTTATAGAAGAAAAATATAACAATATCGCTGTCCGATACCGGCTTGAGTTGGAGAAAAATAATGTACATGCAAAGAAATCCTATCAAAAGAATGGTTATGCACCACTTGACTATCTTGAGATGACAAAGGAATTATAGGGGGAGACGCACTGTCGTCTAAACTCCGGCAAACATTCCCTGTAAAACACCACCAATCTTTTTATTGAGAAAACGAGCTGTCATTCCTACCAGGATGGCAGCTATTATTGTGCCTTCCCGTACTCCGGCAAGCTCCTGATATAAGATGAGTCCCATGATTCCGGCAATCACTGTCATAGATGTGTCAAATGCGACTTTTGTTTTTCCAAAATCTGTATGAAAGGTAATGGAAACGGCATTGACAAAACATTCTCCCGGAAGCATTACCACATCGGCGGCCATCTCCATAAAGACGCCGGCTCCGAGAATCAGACATCCAATTAACAGAAAAAATACTTTTGAACCATAGGATTCCGGTTCCAAAACATGAAGCATTTCCATAGTAAGATCGATAAAATAAGAAAATAAAATAGAAACAGGAATCTGTAACAGATATTGCTTTGGAAAATCTTTTCGAAGAAGAATGATCTGGAAAAGAATGAGCAGGATACTCATATAAAGAGTAAACATGCCAAGCGTCGGTGCAAAGCCTAGGCTTAATGTATAAGGTATGCTTGAGATTGGCGATGTGCCAAGAGAAGCCTTTGTTATAAAGCTCACTCCAAAGGAGTTGATAAAAAGTCCTGCTAAAAAAAACAGGTACCGTCTGCAAGTTTCACTTTTGTTCATTTAAATTCCTCCCGATATTTGTGTGATGTAAAAAAATAGAACTTTAAATGAAAGTCCATATACTATTTTAAAACGAAATCAGATTCTGTCAAGTGCTCTGTGGCACAGAAATTTATTTCCAAAAGGGATGTAATGTGATAAAATAACAAAAGAATACCCTTTATGAACAACACAGAATATAGAACACGGGGGACAGCTTAAAGATGGATTCTTTTTTTATGAATGACAGCTATACTATGGAAGATTTAGAACGCATATTCCGAGCGATTCCTGCTAATGTTTTTTTTAAGGACACTTTATGCAGATATCAGATTGCCAGTCAGGTATGCAGTATGCTGACCGAAGGAGATGCGGATTTTTCAATTATAGGAAAAACAGATTTGGAAGTGCAAAAGGAGCCTGCACTGGGAAAACAGTATTATGAAGAAGACTGCCGTCTGATAGCTGAGGGCGGCCAATTAAAATATCTTAGCGAGATGCATTTTGGTGGACAGACTTATTATTATGAGATTATAAAGAGAGCAGTCTATCAGCCGGATGGAAAAATTCTTGGGATTATTGGTATGGTTACGGACCGGACAGAAACCATTGCATTGCAGCACCAATTGAGGACAATCAGCCTTACAGATGCTTTGACTCAATTACATAATCGTACCTTCTTTCAGCAATATTTAGAGAATCAGATTACACCGGAACAATTGCCTATATCGATTATTGCATGTGACTGCAATAATTTAAAATATATCAATGATACCTTTGGTCACCTGTGCGAACAAATCGAAGCAAAGCAGTTTTCTTCTCCGGACCATTCCTATTCTACAGGGTTGGCCTGTGGCTTTTTTACGATAACGGATTGTGCAGAAAGTTTGGAGGAAAGCGTCAAGTATGCCGATTATGCAATGTATGTCAAAAAAAGAATGGAAAAGCAACCCTATTGCATTCTAGATAGATGACACAGCTGAGGAAGACGGGATCTATGAAAGGTGGACTCTCATATGAAAGACACAATAAGTTTGATTAAACAATTGCTCATCTATTTTTTCAGGGAATATGCTCCCCTAAGAATGTTTGAAATCGCAGCAGATGATATTGCTGTATTTGGCATGGCCAATGCGCCGATTCTCGAAGGAGTGCAGCAGTGTCATGAGTTTATGAGCCGGGATTTTTTTGAAGAATACAAAAAGTATACCATTTCTTTTCTGGAGGAGAAAGTGCTAGGAGAGAATGCTGCTGCTGTGGTATTTTCATTGTCAGCGGGAAATACTTCGATCAATTATCTTTTATCCGGTACATCGAAGATGGATGGCAATCATAGAAAGCTTGCGATGCTTCATTTTTCCATGGTTAGTCCGGAACCAATCGCTACCTTTTTTTCTACGCAGGAAAAGAGAAAAAAAGAGCATGAACGACAAATGTTTTTAAGCAACACAGTGCCAGGCGGTGTC
>JAUNBT010000059.1:10598-15611 GCA_030526985.1 Lachnospiraceae bacterium
ATTACGAAGCAGGACTTCCTTACTATTATGGAAATGAAAAGATGCTCCGTTATCTCGGATATAAAGATGAAGCAGAATTTATTACAGAAATCAAAGGACTGACACAAAATTGCATACACCCTGAAGATTATGCTGCTGTGATGGAAAGCCGCAAACAGCAATATGCGCAGGGAGATAGTGCTCATGTCGAATACCGGGTGCGAAAGAAAGATGGAAGTTACATCAGAATTCACAGTATTGAAAAAAAGGAAACATTAGAAAATGGACGGACAGTGCTGCAGTGTGTCTGCTATGATGTGACAGAAAAACATGAGCTTCACCAAAAACTTCTTTCTGTGAAAAAAGCGATTTCCATGATTGTCAGATACGGAACCCTTGGATTTTGGATGTATGATTTGACAACGAGAACGCTGGTGCAGGAGTATATTGATGATGATTTTGACGATTATGCGATTCGAAATGAGAATGTTCCGGAGGCATATATTGAACAGGGAATTATATACAGGGATGATATAGATAAATACCGGGACTGCTACCAGAGATTACTGGATGGTGCGAAAGAAAGTGAATGTGTTGTAAGAATATTTGATAAGAAAAAAGATAAGTTTCTATGGGAACATATTTATTTGATCCGTCAGGAGGAGCTGTCCGGGGAACACCCTATGGCAATTGGATTTACCTTTGATGTAAATGACGAAGAAGAAAGTGTTCAAAAACTTTCTGCTGCCCAGGAGGAATTAAAGAGAAAAAATCACCTGATAGAAGATTTGTTTGAAAATTTGCCGACCGGAGTTGTGCTTCACTTATGGGATGGAAAAGAATTAAAACCATTGTATGTGAGTAAGGGATTCAGTGAACTTTGTGGACAAGATGGAAAAATAATTCTGGAAGATGTGGACAGTTTGATTTATTCCGTTGTCCATCCAGACGATGCACAAGGTTTGAAAGATTTTATTTTGAGTCATATTAGGATTACGAATAAAAAGCATCTCTTCCGTTATCGTGTCTGGAACAAGAAACTGCAGAAATATATCTGGGTTCAATTGATTGGAGTTACAAAAGAACAACCGGATGGGAAAATACTTTGTTATACGAACTATATCAATGTAGATGCAGAAGTGAGAGCGCTTGAAAAGCTACAAGAAGATGAGACAATTTTAGATACTGCCTGCCGGTTTGCGGATTTGTGGACATTTGGTGTTGATGTGATCAACAAAAAGGCATATCCGGGTCTGTATCTTCAAGATGTTTACAAGCTGCCTCCGGTTATGGATGATTTTCCAGAGAGTCTGCTCGCTATGAATCTGGTACATCCAGATTATGAAGAGTCATATCGTGGCATGATTTCCTCATTAAGCAAAGAAACACCGGTACTTAGTTTTGAGATACAGGTAGCAAATCCAAACGGCGGTTGGAGTTGGATGCGCTATAACTGGGGTGTCACAGAATACGCAGATGGAAAGCCCAAATCTGCTGTTGGCTACGCCCGTTTCATTGATGACGAGATGTTCCAGCGCTCCAGAATGGAATTGGAACGGCAAAAAATATTTGCCGGAGATCATAAACTGGCGGCTTACAGCGTCACAGATATCGATACAGAGGTCGTTATCGAGGCGGAAGATTTTTGCCTGGATACAGGTGCGAAAGGGAAGGAATCTGTCCAGGAACACTACCAGAGAATTATTCCAAAGGTATATTGTGAGTCCGATAAAGAGCGTATTTTGAGAATGAGAAATCCGGCCTATGTGATGGAACAATACAAAAAGGGTATCACATCCTGGGAATGTGATTTGCGCTGGATTCATTCGGACGGTACATACGGATGGTATCGAAATGTATATTCTATTCTAAACGACCCGACAACAGGGAAAATGTTCCTCTATTGTTATCTGCATGATATTTTTGCAGAAAAAATGATGGATTATTTTATAAAAGCGGTGCGTGAGAATAACTATATTAGAGTTGGATTGTTTTCCCGCTCGACCAGACGACTTTATGTATTTGAGAATGCAGATAACAAAGAATCCATCAAGGTGATGGACTGCAAAGAAACACTGGAAAGATATGTAAGGGAATCTGTTGAGCCAGAGGATAAAGAGCGTGTTGCAAAAGAAGTGAATTTTGAAAACATGTTAGAACGATTAAATCGCGGTGAAAAATCCTTTTATGTTGTCCACCGACATAAAGAGGAAAGCGGACAAATAAAGCATTGGGAGCTTTCTACGACAATGGTGGCAGAGCAGGAGGATTTATGTCTTTGCAATATCCGTGATGTGACAGCCATTGTGCAGCAGGAAGAACAGATTAACACAGAATTAAAGAAGGCCCTGGCAAAAGCAGAAAAAGCGACGGCTTCCAAAACAGATTTTCTGGCACGGATGAGCCATGATCTTAGAACCCCGCTAAACACAATTACCGGTTTGATTGCCCTTACTTTAGATGAGCCAAATCATGTGAATACCGTTACCGGTAATCTTGCACAGATGAGGGAAGCGACAGAATTTATGGGAGGCCTGATTAATGACCTTCTTGATATGTCAGAGATTGAGAGCGGAAAAATCAGATTCCATAAGGAACCATATCTGTATAGTGATTTTCTGCAAAACATGAAATCCATGTTTTTGCCTCAATGTGAAAAAAAGCAGATTACCCTGACTTTTGCAGATTATAAAATAAATCCGGTTGTCTATGTCGATAAGATGAAGATGGACCGAATCTTTTTCAACGTGTTCTCTAACGCAGTAAAATATACCCCGACTGGTGGTCATATCAATTACTATGTTGAGAATTTGAAGTTGGATGACAAAGCTATTTCTGTCGATTATGTGATTGAAGACGATGGAATTGGAATGAGTCAGGAATTTCAGGAGCACATGTTTGAAACATTTACACAGGAGGATAAAAAAGTCAGTGCAGAACTGCAGGGTTCCGGACTGGGACTTAGCATTTCCAAACAGCTGGTTGAACTGATGGGTGGACACATCCGCATTGACAGTAAAAAAGGCTGTGGAACGAAAGTGACCCTCAGCTTTGTATTTGAATTGCTGCAAAAAGACAGCAAGGAGAAACTGGAACAGACAAAAAAAGAGGCATCTGCAGCGATTGAGATTATTTTAAAGGAAGCCCGTGTTCTGTTAGTGGAAGACCACCCAATCAACGCCCAGATTGAAAAATTGATTCTGGAAAATAAGGGCGTGATTGTTACAACAGCAGAGAACGGACAAGCGGCACTGGATAAGTTTTTGGCCTCACCTCCAGATTATTATTGCGCGATACTGATGGATATCCGGATGCCGGTTATGGATGGACTGGAAGCTACCAAAGCAATTCGTGCCACAGACCGTCCCGATGCCAAAACAATACCGATTATCGCGACCTCGGCAAATGCCTATGACGAAGATATCAAAGCCTCCTTAGCAGCCGGCATGACCGGTCATATATCAAAACCGATTGATACGGAAAAACTGTATCAAATGTTGTCAGAACTACTCATTAAAGGGAGGAAGATATGATTCGTGCACAATATCTAAGACCTGAGTCAGCTTTTCTACTGGAATTTGTCCAGGAGCGGAAGCCTGTCCAACAGAACCAAAGGTAAGTGCAGAGCCAAACACTTCTCCAGCCAGACGGCTGATTACACCATCGCCTGCCATGGACATAGTAATAATAGGACGGTCTGCGTACCGTTCTCTCATGGTAAGAGTTGCTGAAAGGAGTGTAAGGACATCTTTTCTTGACTGTGGCATAACAGCGATTTTTGGGAGATCCGCATCCAACTGCTGCATATGGCAAAGACGTTTTACCAATTCTTCCTCCGGCGGTGTTTTTGAAAAATCATGGTTGGAAGCAATCACTTTTACATGAAACTGATGGGCGGTTTCAATGAGCGAAGTTACAAGTGCGTCGCCTTTAAAAAGCTCTACATCGACAAGGTCGATGAAACCGCTCTCACAGATTGTTTTATTCAGTTCAAGATAGGAATCATCTGAAATGGACTTATTTCCCCCTTCTTCTTTTGTACGGAAGGTAAAAAGCAGTGGAATATCTCCAAGAATCAGCCGGAGTTTTCCGGCTGTTTTTACAACCTGCTTACAATCGGAAACCTCATCAAACCAGTCGACACGCCATTCGACAACATCGATTGGAAGGGAGAGAAAAGATTTTGCAGCTGCAAGAATCTCTTCCTCCGTCCTTTGAACAATCGGAACACAAATCTTCGGCTTCCCGGTGCCAATTACTGTATTTCTAATAATGACAGGATCTATCGTATGGATTTCTTTATTTTCTAATGACATAGCATACCTCTTTTATTCTGTAGTGAAATTTCTTGATAAATTAGCTTTCTATATCATTATATTTGATTTTTGAAAAGAGTCAATATTGTTTGGAGGTTTATAATTGTATCTCAATATTGTCAATCACATAATCTATAGACTTTTTAATTGATGAATCAACTAAAAAAAGGATGCCTCCAATTATATATGGATGCATCCTAAAATAAACCAATCGGGATGACAGGATTTGAACCTGCGGCCTCATGACCCCCAGTCATGCGCGCTACCAAACTACGCCACACCCCGAAAAGGAAAGAGAAGAAAAAAGAATTCTTTTCTTCTGTTCCTGTTTTCAACGTGACTATTATACTAAAAGACTTCCAGTTTTGCAAGTATTTTATGCAAACTTCTTCCGAGAGGCATTTCGAGGATTTCCTGCTCGGTCAGCACGTTAAAGACCAGCAGCATGGTTCCGTAAATCAAAAGTGCCACAAGGAAGGCGAATACAAAGCTGATGAAAGTACTTCCGATGACATAGTGAACCCCTTCGTAAATGATTTTGCAGCCAATGCCCATGATAACAGCACAAAGAAGTGGCAGTCCAAAGGTGGTTTTTACCTCCTGGGTATAGCCGAGGGCTTTGCCGATGGAACGCCAGTTTAAGATGCAGACAACCAGGGCGAAGGTAACATTTCCAATGACCAGTCCGGTGACTCCCAGATTGAAAAACTGAAGCAGG
>JAUNBT010000361.1 GCA_030526985.1 Lachnospiraceae bacterium
TCAAACCTGACAAGAATGAATCCTATATCTATCGTGGTTCTGATAATTCATATTATGAGAAGTTCGCAGATGGTACAGAGAAATGCATAGATGAGGCACTTCCGTTTGAAATACCAGATAATTGGACGTGGTGTCGCTTGATTAATATTGGTAGTTGGAGTGCTGGTGCTACTCCTCCTAGAGGTGAATTACAATTGTACAAAGGTAGCATTCCATGGTTGAAAACCGGTGATTTGAAGGATTCTTATATTGTAAGCATACCAGAATCAATATCTGATGAAGCTTTTAATAAATGCTCAGTAAGACTGAATCCAATTGGATCTGTTTTAATGGCTATGTATGGTGCGACAATAGGAAAACTCGGTATATTAAGTATTCCAGCTACTACAAACCAAGCATGTTGTGCTTGTATTGTTTGCGATTCTCTTGATAATCAGTATCTGTTTTATTATTTAATGTCTCAGCGAGATAATTTTATTAGACTGGGAGCTGGTGGAGCTCAACCCAATATATCAAAAGAAAAAATCACAAATTACCTTTTCCCACTTCCACCACTAAATGAGCAACGCTCAATTGTACAAACACTTAAATCAATAATAAATAGAATGTAATACGAACCTCCTTTTTGTATACTCACACAGAAAGGAGGCTTTTTAAATGGAAAAAGCATTTGAAGAATATTTAAAAAAGACAAATTTGTCTGACAACACAAAAAAATCTTACCAAACGGCAGTAAAGCAATACTTTAGTATGTATACGAAAGTGGATAAGGTAAATCTAAAATCGTATAAAACCCACCTAATTGAGGCATATAAGCCTAAAACTGTGAATCTCAGAATACGAGCAATCAATTGTTTTTTAGATAGTATTGATTTGGGAGATTTGAAACTTTCTTCAATAAAAATTCAGCAAAAGACATATCTTGACAATGTCATTAGTGAAGCGGATTATGAATATTTTAAAAAATGTTTGCATAATGAGGATGAAATGTTTTGGTATTACGTTATTCGCTTCATGGCTGCAACAGGTGCAAGAGTTTCAGAACTGGTTCAAATTAAAGCAGAACATGTAAAAGCAGGGTATATTGATTTATATACCAAAGGCGGAAAAATCCGTAGACTCTATATACCGGAAGCCTTGCGAACGGAGGCGTTATCTTGGATAGAGGAAAGAAAAATTACAACTGGCTTTATTTTTCTTAACCGATATGGCGAAAAAATAACAACCAGAGGTATTTCAGGACAATTAAAGAAATTGGGCAAAAAATATGATATGAATTTGAAAGTGATTTATCCTCATTCCTTCCGACATCGTTTTGCAAAAAGTTTTTTGGAAAAGTATAATGATATTGCACTTCTGGCAGATTTAATGGGACATGAAAGCATTGAAACAACAAGAATTTATCTACGTAAAACAAGCTCTGTACTGCATGCATTCGTAGATAAATATGTTGATTGGTAAAATTACAACAATTGAGTAAATAAACTTAATTGCTTATTAATTTCGATTTGATTATTGCTAGACGGTAAAGGAATCAACATGTTCATTAATAAAGGTCTGGATAAGTTATAGAAGGCTTGTCCAGATTTTTTAGTAATAGTTCTCATATATTTTACAGCATATGGCGATTGTAAGAAGTTTGATATAAAAACTGATAACTCATCGTAATCTACGAATGGAGTTAAAACAAGGACAAAACCTCCCGCAACTGTGTTCAATTGATCGATGTCAATTCGTGACAATTTACCAATTTTTTCTATACTTGTAACTGCAGGTGTTATTATTTGATTTCGTCTAAGAAATTGTTTCTCATCAACAAAATCTGAAGAAATCATAACATCATCATCTTTAATCACATAACTTCCATCAATAATATTTCCCCCTCTTAGAACACGTATCATTTTGTCAGATTTATGCAACAAATTATCTTTTTTATATGAAAGACCAGCCCTATCTATAAAAATGTCTTTCAATCTGCACCACATCCAATTATCCGGTATTTCAAACGGAAGTTCTTCATCTATACATTTTTCTGTACCATCTGCGAACTTCTCATAATATGAAAAATCAGAAGACTATTGCTATATACTTATCTATTTCGTTCACGATTCTATTTTGTTCATTTAGTGGTGGCAATGGCACTACATAATCCTTGATTTTTTGCAGATACAATTCTTTTTGCTTAGTACTTCCCTCTGTTTTACTTTCAATAACGGATTGAACGGCTGGCGAGGAAAACCAATAAAACAGAAATTTATAATTTGCAAAATTTTCTTTTGTTCTAATGACAGTCACATGACTATCTGCAACAGCAATTCCATATTGATTTTTTGCTTCATCATATATCGCCATACGTCCAACAGTTCCAAGCCCAGTGGAATTCCACAACAAATCTCCTGTGCATAAAAATCTTTCAGTTTCGTATTTATCAATTGATTTCGGTTCGATAAATTTGGCTTTGCTTATATCAAATCCAGACCATTGGTTACATTTCTGTGCAATCACAGGTATTTTTTCAATATCTGAATAATTGGGTGATTTTCCTCTCTGAATATATGTGCATATAGATGATAGTGTTACCCAACACCAATTATCAGGTATATCAAATGGTATTTCATCATCTATACATTCATCAATTCCATGAAATGAAATGTAATATGAATTATC
>JAUNBT010000362.1 GCA_030526985.1 Lachnospiraceae bacterium
TGTTGGAAGAGAAGGAATATTCCTTTACAGGACACAAAGCCTTGCTTGATAAAAAGAAAGTACAGGTGGAAGAAGCAATCCGGCTTCTTTCTGAGCAGGAATATAAACAGCGGGAATATGATGAGAAAATGGAGCAGCTAGAACGGCAGAGACGAGAAAGGGATAAAAAAGAGCGAGAGCTTTTGCAGTATAAAACCCAGTTAGAGCAGATTAAGGCGGAGGCAATTGAACATTTCTATCAGTGGGCTAGGGGAAATAAAGAGCTTCTCTTGACAGAGGAACAAACACAAAGTCTTACACAAAAAATACTCCAGTATAAAGGTGCCAGCGATTACGCAGACATGAAAGAGGAAGTCTGGAAAATAAAATCAAAAATTGGAGAAACACTTCAGACAGAAAAATTCAGGCTGGAAAGTGAAGCAAAAGAAAAGCATCAGATGCTTACAGAAAAGCAAATTGAATTAGAGGAATGGGAGCAAAAGGAAGAACCGGAGCCAGAGCAGCCCATAGAGGTTCAAAAAAACAGAGAATATCTTACGGAAATGAAAATTCCCTATACCAGGTTTTATCAGGCAGTGGATTTTGAAGAGCGAATCAGTCAGGAAGAGAGAAACCGGACAGAGGAGGCTCTAAACCGGATGGGAATCTTAGATGCTCTAATCATTTCACCAGAATATAAAGAGCAGATATTGTCATTTGATCAGGGACTTTGCGACAAATACAT
Organism: Lachnospiraceae bacterium; assembly: GCA_030526985.1. Classification (GTDB taxonomy): domain Bacteria; phylum Bacillota; class Clostridia; order Lachnospirales; family Lachnospiraceae; genus SIG292. The sequence goes on from JAUNBT010000362.1 coordinate 725, forward strand.
TTTCGGAGATGCTTTGAAAATACAGGAGAGCATAGAGTCTGTGCTGGCGGTGGACAATGCAGAAAATGATATTTTATTTTATCAGCAGATAGCCGGGGCACTTGACTGCATAGGAAGAGGTGTGGCACATCATACCACGGTCAATTCAGATGGAAGCTATCAGTTAGGCACAATTACCGGTACGATTACAAAGGAGTACCAATCCTGTTTTATCGGCGCGAAAGCCCGGATGGCTTACAAAGAAAAAAGAGTTGCTGCTCTTCGGGAAGAACTGGAAAGACTGCGTGAGATGTATGAGGAAGCAGCAAATGCTGTGGCCAAGATGGAAGCAAGAATTGGGTCTTTAGAAGAGGAATTCGTAAACTTTATATCCGGTGATGATTTAAAAACAGCATGGCAGGATCATGAAAATGCATGGCAGCAGGTGATTTACGCAAGAGAAGAAGCAGAGCGGATGGAAGAAAAGGTGGCTGTGATTTCAAATGAACTCATTGCTCTAAAAAAGAAATCCAACGAAGTGTGTACCAGAGCATATCTTCCTGTGTCATTAAAACGATGTCTTCAAATAAAAGAGTCGGCAGAGGAATATCAAAAAGGACTGTCTGAACTGGAAATTATCTATCATAGATGGAAGGACTCCCTTAGAAGATGCAGCGATTATGAAGAACAGATGTTGGGATTGGATGACGATATGGACCGGATTCAGGCGGATTTAAGCCTATTAAGACGGGAACAAAGAAAAAATGATGGCCTGCTAATCTCCATAAAAGAACAGCTCAAATTGAAAAATTATGAAGAGATAAGAGAGAGGCTCGAATATTGCACCAGACGTCTACTAGCACTTCCCGATGAAATCAATCAATTGATTCGCAGGGAGACAAAAACGGAAGATGAGTTAGAGTTAAGAAAGACACAGCAGGAAAAAGCAGAAAACACATTAAAAGAGATGGAAATAGAAAAAGAAAAAGCCAAATCCATATTTATGCAGGAATATGGTTTAGGATATGTGCATTTTCCTGAGATGGAAGCAGAGACAGCGGATAAGATATCTAAAAAATTAGAAAAATATTTGGAACACCAGATGGAGAAAAAATCAATACTGGATTTATCCGGTGAACTGCAGGCTGTTTACCATGAAAATCGGGCTGTCCTTGTAGAATATCAACTTATGATGGAGACCCTTTATCTGAATGAACCAGAGAATAGGGACACGGCCGGACATGGAGAGTTTCGACTGGAACTGAAAGCCCGTTATGCCGGTATTGCGGTTTCGTTCCCGGAACTTATGGAACGGCTCTTAGAAGATTTAGAGGAAAAGGAAAATCTTTTGGGAGAAAAGGATAGGGAATTATTCGAGGATATACTGGCCAATACGGTGAGCAAAAAAATACGTGCCAGAATCCGGATTAGCCGAAATTGGGTCAGCAAAATGAACGAGCTTATGGAGTCTATGCAGACGTCAAGTGGTTTAACCTTAAGTCTGAAATGGAGAAATAAAAATGCAGAGCACGAGGAACAGATGGGAACAAAAGAGTTAGTGGAGCTTTTGCAGAAGGATTCTGAAATCATGCGCGTAGAGGAAGTGGAAAAGTTGTCCCGTCATTTTCGTTCTAAAATTGCTGAGGCAAGAAATGTATTGGAACAGGGCGGTGGCGAGAGGTCATTTTATGCAATTATGCGGGAAATATTAGATTATAGAAAATGGTTTGAATTCCAGTTGGAATATCAAAAAATAGGAGAAAAGCGTAAAGAGTTGACGGACCGGGTTTTCTTCACCTTCAGTGGAGGAGAAAAGGCGATGGCAATGTACGTGCCTTTGTTTTCCGCTGTGGTAGCAAAATATGACAGCGCGAGCAAGGATGCACCGAGATTGATTTCATTAGATGAAGCCTTTGCCGGTGTGGATGATATGAATATCCGGGATATGTTCCGGCTCATGGTGG
>JAUNBT010000363.1 GCA_030526985.1 Lachnospiraceae bacterium
GGCTTTTACCCGGGTCACATTTTCCAGAAAACTGCAGATGGTGAGCAGTTCCACAATCCCAAGGGAACTGCCAATCTCCAGACGTTTTAAAGAGGCACGTATATCTTTTGTATTTCCAAAGCTGATACTTCCTTTCTGGAAAAGTCTGGTAAGGGCATGGGAAGTCTGTAGCTGCATGGTTTCTATTTCGGATAACTGGACGGAAGGTTTTAAATTACGGCATTTTTCCTTACCAAGAGGAGAGGACGCACGTTCCACCAGTTGCTCGATTATTTTGTTGTATTCTAATGTCTGTATTGCTTTTTTATTCATGTTTTACTCCTGAAGTTTCTTATTTATATGCCTATTCTACTCTATTTCCCTTTGAAAAGAAAGCTATTGTTTTTCATTTTTATTCATAAAATGTTCATATGTATTTGCTACTATGAGTTTAAGAGTTTTTGTCGAGGAGAATCAACCATGAAGGATGATAGAAAATTGAAAAATTCCGGAAATGAAACAGACAGAAAAAAAGATTCTCAAGAGTATAGTTTCATTAAGGAAACGATTAAAGAAAAACCCTTTCAAAAAAAAATGATAGCTTATAGAATCGTAGCCATAGTAGCGGGTGCGGTTCTTTTTGGTGTGATTGCTGCAATTACTTTTGCGGAGGCTTATCCAAAGATTTCATCCAAATTGGAGGAAAATCAAGAGCCACCTAAGGTGGATATCGATGTGAATGAGCCGACGGAGACACCTGAGCCCACAGAAACACCAAAGACAGTGGAGGTACCAAGAAGCATCACTCTGGAAGATTACGAGCAGATATTTGAAGAGGTACATCAGGTAGCAGCAGAACCATTAAAGTCCATTGTTACTGTTGCAGGTGTAAAAGAAGGTGAGGACTTGCTGGATAATTCCTATGTAAGTTATGGACAGTCAGCAGGGGTGATTATTGCGGCAAATGACCAGGAAATTTATGTATTGACAGAGAAGAAGGCGTTAGGCAAGGATTCCAAGCAGGTTCAGGTGACATTTCAGGATGACGAGATTGCAGAAGGAACATTGCGTAAGTCGGACGGTGGAACTGGATTAGCAGTAGTTGCAGTCCCTATGGAAAATATATCTAAGGAAACAAGAGAAATCTTTGCGGTGGCCACATTGGGCAATTCTTATAGTCTGATGCAGGGAAAACCGGTTATTGCCATTGGAAGTCCTTCGGGTTATAATGAAGCAGTGGCTTATGGCAATATTATTTCTGTATCAAACAAGGTATCTGTGGTGGATGCAGAATATAATCTTCTGGTGACCGATATTCAGGGTAGCCAGGAAGGCAGTGGAGTATTGTTGGATACGTTGGGAAATGTGATTGGAATCATTGCTCAATCCTTTGGAGAAGATACCGATACCATGGTGAAAGCACTTTCTGTTTCTCAATTAAAGACCTTGTTAGCAGATTTATCTAATGGGGAAGAGATTTGTTATGCAGGAATTTATGGAGAAGATGTTACCAAAGGAATTGTAAAAGAGTCTGGAATTCCTCAAGGAATTTATGTGGATTCTGTTGCAAAGGATTCTCCGGCCATGGTCGCAGGAATTCAAAGTGCGGATGTCATTACGGAGTTTAATGGCAATAAAGTAATCACTATGCAGAAATTTTCTGCACAGCTTCAAAAATGTAAGAAAGACGATATCGTTCCAATCAAATTAATGCGCAAAGGGAACGACGGTTATGTGGAAATGGAATTTGAAATTACAATAGGCGCAAAATAGAAAGGCTATGAAAAAGATGAAGTATTTGAACGAGTTTCAGGAAGGCGACAGAATCAGCAACATTTATTTATGCAAGCATAAGCAGGCAGCAGTAACTAAGAATGGTAAGAACTATGAAAATGTAATTTTACAGGATAAGACAGGAACGTTAGATGCTAAAATCTGGGATCCCAATTCACAGGGAATCGATGATTTTGACATATTAGATTATATTGATGTGGTAGGAGATGTGACCAGCTTTGCTGGATCTTTACAGGTGAACATCAAGCGTGTGCGCAAAGCTTCTGAGGGAGAATATACACCGGCAGATTACCTGCCTGTCAGCGAGAACAGTACCGATGATATGTATGGAAAGCTTTTGGAATATGTAAATTCTGTACAAAATCCATGGCTGCTTCAAGTACTAAAGAAATTATTTGTGGAGGATCAGGAATTCATCCAATCTTTTCAGAATCACTCAGCAGCTAAGACCGTACATCATGGATTTGTAGGTGGACTTCTGGAACATACCATCAGTGTAGCAAAGTTATGTGACTTTTATGCACAGAGTTATCCGCTGTTAAATCACGATTTACTGATGACCGCTGCATTGTGTCATGATATTGGCAAAACCAGAGAGTTATCAGAATTTCCATTAAATGATTATACAGATGATGGTCAACTTTTGGGACATATTATGATTGGATCCGAGATGCTTCATGATATCATACGTGAGATTCCGGGATTTCCAACTGTGTTGGCAAGTGAATTGAAGCACTGTATTTTAGCCCATCATGGAGAGCTGGAGTTTGGGTCTCCTAAGAAACCGGCGCTTGCAGAAGCAGTAGCGTTAAATCTGGCTGATAATACAGATGCCAGAATGGAAACTATGACGGAGATTTTTGCATCTGCTTCTCAGAAGAAGGAATGGCT
>JAUNBT010000364.1 GCA_030526985.1 Lachnospiraceae bacterium
AAATTCGAACTTGGTATATCTTTTCCGCTATATATGCTTTCACCTGAATCAGACAAAGATATTTCCATATCCAGCTTGCCATCCTCTGATACAATCGCAACTGCAAAATAATCTCCATCATCTGCTTCCAAATGATACTCTTTTTCTCCATCAAATAATTGATATGACATTTTTGCCTGGTTACCATTTGATTTTTCTATAGAAAGAACGGTACGTGTTCCATCCATTGCAAAGTCATACCACAACTTTATCGCTGCTATCAAAAAGGCTGCAATCAGCAGAATCACAATCCAGATTTTTTTCTTATTATTCATTATTTTCCATCCCTTTCAGATTTAAAAGATTTCTGATACTTAGGCAACGCTTTTCAAAAATGGTACCTAAGAACTGTTGGATAACTCCTACTACTCTTCTATCTAGACCACACATATCTTTTACCGGTTGTCTTTATTGTCCCACCGTTACATTCATAGGGTGCATACTCCCGAAACACAAAACCCAATTTTTCAAGCACATGTGCAGATGCCACATTTTCTCTGGCACATGTAGTTTCACAATATGTCATATTAAGTTTTTCCTTTGCATACCGCATCACAGTCTGCATGGCTTCCGTTATAAAACCTTTTCCCCAATATTTCTTACCAAGATTATAGGAAATATCCCAATGTCCTTCTTCATCATTATAGAAAATCAGACAGGTTCCCACGATTGTCTTACTATCCTTTGTCTCAATCAGCCACCTGTTCCATTGACTGTTGGATTGATTTTCAAGTTCAAATGTCACAAACTCCTCTGCCTCTTTCCGGTCATCACTTGCTTTCCAAAACATATATCGTGAGACATCCTCATCTCTCATCCAACATTCAAAAATCGCATCGGTATCTTCTTTTTGTATTCTTCTAAGAATCAGTCTCTCTGTCTCCAATTCCGGCATTCTATTATATTTTCCACTTGATATCATGTTTTACTTCCTCCTGGTTTTTCGTTCCAAAATTTTCTTATTAATATCATCTTCCGGCGTACAGCGGTAGTATTGCTTTCAGCTCTATCTTTCTATTTGTTTCAGACAGATTCACCATTATCGTCTATATTGATTTGCCTCAATCAATTCTGCTACTGTTACGTCAGGATTGCGATATCTTCCTTTTCCCTTTTCACCTTCGATTTGCAATGCCTTTTGTGGACAATTCTGTATGCAAGAAAAGCAACTGCAGCAATTCGTTTCAAATACCGGCTTCCCCTCCTGTATATGAACATTTCCCATTGGGCAAAGTTTTTCACACTGACCGCAGCCGATACATATATCCATCACACCAAAAGATTTTGTATAACCCTCTCCAATGTTGTATTTATAGTTCTTTAAATGAGCATTTGTCATAAAACGTTCAAACCAGGAGGTACTTTTTAAGTACTGCTTTTTCGTCACAATATCCTGTATAATGATTTTAGTCTTTTCCTTCTGATTCTTCGGTTCCTTTTGCTTCTCCATTGCAAATCCAGGAAGGTAATTTTCCTGCATATGTAACGTGTTAATATAATCAAAATGCTTCTTCTTTTTCCCAACACATTGTTCTAACTGATACGGCACTGCACCTGCAAATGTTCCATATGTTGCAATTGCAAATAAATAATTTGTCTGTATATCAGACCGATTTAGAAAATCACAGATTATCGGTGGCACACACAACCCATAAACCGGAAACACAATCCCGACCACATCATCCTTGCATATAATCTGATTTTTTTTCACTTCCTGTGAAATAGATACCAGATTTCCTCCTAACATTTTGGCAACCGATAAACAGTTTCCAGTACTTGTAAAATAATAAACAGTCATATTCTTTCTCTCCCTTCTATGCATTTTACAAATCCAAAATTATACCTAATCCCCGCACATGGTAGGCATTCAATTCTTCTAAGGCTGACAGTATTTTCTCTTCTTCCCAATCCATCATCAAAATATTAAGTGTCATTTGAATATATCCTTCGTAAATCACAAGAAGAAGTTCCTTTTTTTCCTCATGTACCCCTCGTTCTATAGAAAACTGTGAAAGAACAAATTCCACCAGTTTGTTAAGCATGGTCTGTTGAACATTTTCATAAGGAGTTCCTTCCGGATAACGATATAGAATACACATACGGTACCTGTTTAAAATCAATTGCCTTTGAAACTCCTCGGACACTTTCTTAAAATCCGTATTCTGGCTTTGTTTATATATACTGTCTGTCTTGCCCGTCATTAATTTATCGTGCGTACTCCTCGATAACTCTTCTACAAACTGTACAGGCAGAACATCCTCTAAAATCTGTTCCTTTCCTTTATAGTATCTGTATATGTTTCCCACCGAAATTCCCGCATTTTTTGCGATATCAGCAATCGTTGTATTTCGATAACCCTTCTTTGCAAAGAGTTCCTCTGCTGATTGAAGTATAATTGTCTGTATCTCTTCTTTTTTATATTGAGCCATATTGTTCCTTCTTTCTCTTAAAAGTGAACGTATTATTCGCTTTTAGAATATACTTTTATACAGCAAATGTCAAGTACATCAAAATAATTCATTACATCCTCCTAAAGCAGTGCCAAAACTCCATAAGCTGCTAATCCCAGACTGGCTGCACAAATACTGGGTGCATCAATACTG
>JAUNBT010000365.1 GCA_030526985.1 Lachnospiraceae bacterium
TATCCTGCTTTCTTACGTCTTCCATAGCCCCATTGCATTAAAAAACTAGTTTCCGAATCATTGAAAGTTCTTTGCTCATTTTTACGATTTCTTTCAAATTCACAGTCAATAATCGGAGGTTTCTTAATACATTATACAAACCTGAAATATACATTCCTCTGTTTAAATATTTTGTGTTCCGCAATCAAATATTCCAAGTGGGCCTTTGTCTCGCCAAAGGCAAACCATTTCTGTTGTAAAGGAGCATTTTCCCATGTGGCACCGTGTAACGACCAGGTAAGTTTTCCGGCGATTTCGTAAGAATTGAGACCAGGGTGTGCCTCAATCACACCCATAATCTCTTTCAGTCTCTTTTCATGATGGGAAAGGATCTCACGAATCCGCATATCCACTGTCTTATCTCTTAAATTTCGGTGCCCCGGAAGAGCCAGATCAATCTCAAATTTCTGAATTTTTTTCAGACTTTCCATGTATTTTTTTAATGAATTATCTACTCTGGGCCAGCTGACAATGTTCGGTGTAATGTCAAACAGAATATGGTCTCCAAGAAACATGATCTTCTCCTTCGTAAGATAATAACACATCTGACCCGGTGTATGACCGGGCACCTCAATTGCTTTTAAAGTAAGTCCGCACAGATTAAACTCTTCCTGATCTTCCAAAGTCACAACAGGAAAATCTTCTCTTGGGGTGTGGATATAAGCTGGATTTTCCTTTCTTGTCTCCAGCAGTTCATGGATTGGAAAACCATCTTTTTCAAAGACATCATCCTGCAATGACCAATAGTTTCCATGACGGACAAAATTATTATAATATTCAAACTCATTTCTGCCTATATAAATAGCAGAATCCGGATGGTCAAAACATTCTGCCAGTCCAATATGATCTGAGTGAAAATGAGTAACCAGCAGATTGGTGTGTTCCGGGGAAATCCCCAGTTCCTCTAACCCTTCCAACAAGGCTTCTTTACAGTCTTTCGTATTAAATCCTGTATCGACAAGGAAACTTCCTTCTTTCGTCTTTACAACATAACAATTCAAATTTCTAAGTGCATTTCCCTTTAATGGTACACTGATTTTATAAAGATTCAGATTATCTGCTATTTTTTCAACTCTTTTTTCCGGTTCCATGATACTGCCCCTCTCTATATCGCCATCTATGATGTATTTTTATACTATTTTACATCATTTTTGTCAAATTTACCAGTTCAATTGCAGAGCATGCAGCGTCATATCCTTTATTTCCTGCTTTCGTTCCGGAACGTTCGATTGCCTGTTCGATATTTTCTGTTGTAACTACGCCAAAGATTACCGGTACTCCAGTCTCTAAGGATACATGGGCAATTCCCTTAGAAGCCTCGTTACACACATAATCGTAATGAGTGGTGGAACCTTTGATTACGGCACCCACGCAGATTACAGCATCATAATTTCCACTCTCTGCCAGTTTTTTTGCTGCAAATGGAATTTCAAATGCTCCTGGTACCCAGGTCAGTGTAATATCATCGTCGTTTACTCCGTGACGCACCAACGCATCCTGTGCCCCACTTACTAATTTGGATACAATAAACTCGTTAAATCTGGATCCAACGATGGCCATCTTCATTCCACTTCCTACTACATTTCCTTCTAATACTTTCATGATTTTTATCTCCTTTTCTTTGCTTTTATTTTAGCTGCAGCGAACTGTTGGGTATCGCTGCAGTAGTATACTTTTTTCTCTTTTTTCATTATTGATTGATTTTGGTTCCGTTTAATAGTTGGTCATGTGATCCATCTTTTCCTGTTTTGTTTTTAAGTAAAACAAATCATTTTCCTGTGCTTCGATTTGAATCGGCACTCTTTCTGTTACTTCTAAGCCATATCCAGAAAGACCTGCAATCTTTGTCGGATTATTCGTCAATAGTCTTAATTTTCTTACCCCTAAATCTCTTAAAATCTGGGCACCGATTCCATAATCCCGAAGATCCGGTGCGAAACCGAGTTTCACATTTGCTTCTACGGTATCATAGCCTTGTTCCTGAAGCTCGTAGGCTTTTAATTTATTGATTAATCCAATTCCTCTGCCTTCCTGGCGCATGTAAACAAGAACACCTCTTCCTTCTTTTGCAATCGCTTTCATGGCTGCTGCGTACTGATCACCGCAGTCACAGCGAAGGGATCCTAAGGCATCTCCTGTCAGACACTCTGAATGAACCCGGCATAAAACCGGCTCACCATCGGACACATCTCCCATCACCATGGCAACATGGTGTTCTCCATTGGTTTTATTCTCATATCCGTAGATTTTAAAATGACCATATTTTGTCGGGAAATCTGCAACCGCTTCCCGGCTGATTAGACTGTCTCTTTTTAATCTGTATTCAACAAGGTCTGCAATGGTAATCATCTTAAGATTGTGCTCTTTTGCAAATTCCTTTAACTCTTTCGTCCGCATCATCGTTCCATCTTCTCGCATGATTTCACAGCATAATCCGCATTCTTTTAAACCGGCAAGCTTCATAAGGTCTACAGTTGCTTCTGTATGTCCAGTTCTTTTTAATACTCCGCCTTCTCTGGATTCTAACGGAAACATATGTCCCGGACGTCTGAAATCCTCCGGTTTCGCGTCCTCATCCAGTGTCT
>JAUNBT010000366.1 GCA_030526985.1 Lachnospiraceae bacterium
CCTGAGTTTTGAAGCTAATATTATTTAAAACCCCAGCAAACCATTGTATTTGCTGGAAATTTTTTGTCTATATCTTGTATATTATATATGGCGCAATCTAATGGAATATGGTATAATATACATATATAGGAGGGATTATCATGACAATACTACTATTCGGTGTATCTAATGTTGGGAAAACAGAAACCGGCAAACTGCTTGCCAAATCTTTAAACTATGATTTTTATGACCTTGATGATGAAGTAAAGAAATATTTAAATATCACCCTCGAAGAATTTGTTTCATCTGGCTCTCTTCAGGAACGAGATCAAATACGATGTAAACTTATCAAAAAAATCATTGCAAGAAAAGGGAATAAAGTCATTGCAGTAACACCTTTATCATATATGCAGGATATTCAACGCAGGCTTAATGATCCCACCATTCTTACAATAGAACTCCTTGATTCACCACAGCATATCTTTGACCGTCTTGTGTTTAGTGATGAAAACGATACTATTTACAAAAATGAAGACTATAAAAACAAACACAAAAGACATTATATTTCAGAAATTCGGGAAGATCTTAAATGGTATGGTTTTGTTTACCGTGACATGAAATACCATTTTGATATGAATGGCAAATCACCTGAAGAGGTCGTCGATGGTTTAATTGATAAATATCAGCTTCGCAGAGAGGAGGTATAACAATGTATCTTAGAAAAATAAGCCGCCCCAAAGGCACCTATCTCGCCATTCAGGAAAGCTATTATGACAGTTCCAGTAAGCAGAGCAGGACGCGTACGATTCAAAGTCTCGGCTACCTGGAAGCTTTAAAATCTGAATACGAAGATCCAATCTCTTTTTTTACTCAAAAAGCATTGGAAATGACAGAACAAAAAAAGAAAGAAAAAACTGTATCAATCACTATTGATTCCCATGAGAAAATGGGAACAGATACAGACGAAGTCCGCAATGTAGGATACGGTGTCTTAAAAGAACTATATAAACAACTTGAAATGGACAAATTTTGGAATTGGAAAACAAGGAATCTTTCCATTCAGTTCAATATGGATCAGATTTTCAGACTTCTTGTTTTTTCTCGCATCCTAAATCCAGCTTCCAAAAAAGGGACCTTTGACCAAAAGGATTTCTTTTTCGAGAATTTTGATGGGTTTACCCTTGATGATATTTACCATTCTCTGAACATTATCTGTGCGAATAAAGATGCTCTTCAAAAATGGATTTACGATCATTCTGATCACATTTGTACCAGAGATCTGTCAGTAACTTATTTTGACTGCACGAATTATTACTTCGACATTGGGCGGTCAGATATGGACTGTTTAGATGACAATGGAAATCCTGTAGATAAAGATGGAAATCCAATTCCTGCTAAATATCGCAAAAGAGGACCAGAAAAGAATCATCGTCCAGATCCTATCGTTGAAATGGGTCTGCTGATGGATAAAAATGGACTTCCTCTCGCCTTTGATTTATTTCCTGGTAATGAGTCTGAGAAGGTGCATATGCGTCCAATCATCAATAGAGTCAAGAATGAATTCTCTGATACTCGAATTATATTTGTTGCTGACAGAGGATTAAATACATCTGACAATATTTACTTCCTTAATGGTGATAATAAGGGGGAGCATAATAATCGAGATGGATATGTTTACGGACAATCCGTACGAGGTGGCGATGCTGAATTTAAAAACTGGATATTAAAATCTGGTTATCATAGTGAGGAAGTTATAGACGACAGTGGAAACAAGGTTACCTTTACTCATAAATCAAGAATCCATCCAAAAGAGATTCATGTAAATGTCACAAAACCTGGTCAGAAAAAGTCTGCCAGGAAAAAAGTAATCATCGACCAGAAACAGATGGTCTACTACTCCGAAAAATATGCCAAAAAACAAAAAGCAGACCGCGAAGTGATGATACAGCGAGCAAAAGATCTGATTAAACATCCAAAGAAATATGACAAAGTAACATCTGCTGGCTCAGCTGCATATGTTTCTAACATATCTTTTGACAAAAGCACTGGTGAAATCATAGAAGATAAAGCACTTGAATTGAATCTGGAAAAGATTGAAGAAGAGCAAAAATATGATGGTTACTATTCTATCGTAACCAGTGAACTGAATATGACAGATATCGACATACGCAACGTATATCGAGGGCTGATTCGTATTGAAGATACTTTTAAAATCTCAAAAACTGAGTTTGATTCAAGGCCAGTGTTTGTACGCACTAATGACCACATCGACGCTCATTTTACAACCTGTTTTACGGCACTTGTTCTGATTCGTCTGTTACAGGCAAAACTTGAAAACAAATATGCCGTTGGTAGAATCATTGATTCCTTAAAAAAATACAATTGTATTCCTTTAGACAAAAGCACCTATCAATTCACCTACTATGATGAGATTCTATCTTCTTGCGGAAAAACATTCAACATGGAACTTGATAATAAGTATCGGTCCCGTCAACAAATCCAGCGTCTTCTACGATATTAAAAATATTTTTTCGGTTTTTTAAAAAAAGACGTGGTACGCTATACAGAGAAATCGGCGAAACCCTTTGGCTATAAGGGTTTCGCCGATTTTGCTTCAAAACTTGGGATT
>JAUNBT010000060.1 GCA_030526985.1 Lachnospiraceae bacterium
AATCCCTGCCCGTTCCGCAACCAATTCCACTCCCAAATTACGTCGTAGTCTTGCCAACTTAATCTGCTCTCCCATAGTTTCAAGAATCTGCTGTGTCTCAGGCATGATTGCCACTGTGTTTTTACTCATATTGTTCACCTCTTATGTTTTATATATTAAACTAATAAGCCAATTATGTCAATTATATAAAACACTGCGTGAGACGTTTGTTTTTTCAGGGGGGAGTCTTTTGCCATGTTTGTATTACATTTCATGACAGTTCTTGTACTGTTATTATGTGGGAATATGGGAGGATTATGTACAGTTTTTTTAACTCTTTATCCTAGTTGTTCTTTTACCTACATCCATATCCGTTTTTAATTGCAACACCAAAGTTTATATGAAAAACGCAAAATAAATACCAAAGTTCATATGAAAAACGCAAAAAAACGGTTGAGAGCTTAAATGTAGTGTGCTAAAATGAAGGTAATAGGAATAGGGGGTGTCGTTTTGGAAAGAGACATTATGAATGATTTGATTGATTGGAAAGATGCAAAGGATCGAAAACCATTGTTGCTTACTGGTGTCAGGCAATGTGGAAAGACATATATTTGTAAGGAATTTGGGGAAAGATTTTTTGAGGATACGGCATATTTTTATTTTGAGGGTAATAAAGGATTGATGTCTATTTTTGACTATGACTTTAATGTGGATCGTATCCTGGATGAATTGGGGAATTTAGTCCGTGGTAAGGAAATTATCCCTGGAAAGACATTGGTCATATTCGATGAAATTCAAGCATGTCCCAATGCGATTACCGCTTTAAAATATTTTTGTGAAAACAAAAGGGAACTCCATATTATATGTGCAGGTTCTTTGCTAGGTGTGTCTATTAAAAGAGAGCAGGTTTCTTTCCCGGTCGGAAAAGTGAATCGCCTTCAGATGTATCCAATGTCATTCTCTGAGTTTTTACGGGCAGATCAGGGTAACGCAGTATACGAAGGAGTGAAGAAGTATCCAATCGATCGCGAATTGCCTGAGTTATATACAGCGAAATTGGAGAAGGAATTAAAATACTATTATATTGTTGGCGGTATGCCAGAAATTGTGGAAAAATGGATAGAGACTCATAATATATCGGAAGTTGAAAAATTGCAAGATAATATACTTCTTGATTATAGCAGTGATTTTGCCAAACATGCACCAAAGACAGAGATTCCAAAACTTGGCTGGATATGGGATTCCATACCAAAGCAGCTGGCGAAAGACAATAATAAATTTGTTTTTTCTCATGTAAAAGAAGGAAAAAGATCAAAAGAATTGGAAGATGCATTAGAGTGGATTGTCGATGCAGGTTTAGTATATCGGTTGGAGCTGGTAAAGAATCCAGAACTTCCATTGTCTTTTTGTGCAGATGCGAGCTTTTTTAAAGTCTATATGGCAGATGTTGGACTACTGCGCAGAAAATCAGGAATTTCTTATAAGACAATATTAGAGGAGTCAGAACTGTATCAGAATTTTAAAGGCGCTTTTACAGAAAATTTTGTGTTCATGGAATTATTGGCATTGAAGATTCATCCCTATTTTTGGCGGTCGGGGAATACAGCAGAATTGGATTTTATATTTGAACATGAAAATAAAATCATTCCTGTAGAAGCAAAAGCCAAGCTGCGTACTAGAGCAAAAAGTTATCGGCAATTTTGCAAAAAATACAGTCCCCAGATGGGATTCAAATTTTCCTTAAAAAATGTTGGGAGTAATGAAGTGGAGGGAACGAAGACTTACAGCATACCGTTGTATCTGATTTGGATGCTGGAAAGATATTTGAATTAAATCGATAAATAGTTGACGGAAAGCCGAATTCAACGGTATAATGAAAAAAGATAGAAAGCAGATATAATTTCAGGTTATTTTTAATTGTTTCTTATTGGCAGAAGGGACATCCGGTGGAAGCGGGGTGTATTTCTTTCTGCCTTTTTTATAGTATGGAGGAGATGTTATATGAGGTACCGATTAATATGCGCGGATATCGATGGTACTCTGGTGAACCGCCAGGGACTTATGACGGAAGAAAACAGACAGGCAATTAGGCGTTTGGAAGAAGAAAATGTGATATTTGCCATTTGTTCCGGCAGAATGTTAAGAGCAGTGGAATTGATGGCGGATTTTTATGGGATAGAGTCTTATATTGTGTGCAGCAATGGAGCGATTGTGACGGATTACAAGAAGAAAGAGACAATCTATCATTCCTGGATGAGTGAAGAGGAGATGAAAGAAATCTTTGACTATGCAAAAAAATATAACTGCATGATAGGTTTAAATACAAGAGAAGGAATGATTTATAACGACAAAAACTGTATCGAAGAAGGCATCTATACCAATGCGAATCAACTTTATGGAACAGAAAATAAAAAAATTGAACTTTGCCGGACGAAAGAATATCAGGAAAAAAGCAGAATGAAAAATATAGCGAAAATTTCCCTATGGACAAGAAATCAACAGGATTATCTGACGCTGTGGAATGAAATCGAACAGACCGGACATTTTACTATGGCCCATGCCATGCCGGTTAATATTGAACTGACAAGAAAAGGGGTCTCAAAATGGGGCGGAATTGAAAAAATCATGGAGAGAAACGGAATCAAACGAGAGGAAGTGCTCTGCATTGGTGATACAATGAATGATTACGAAATGATTGTAAATGCCGGCCTCGGCGTTTGTATGGAAAATGGAATGAAGAAGTTAAAAGAGGCGTCTGATTATATTACAAAATCAAATGATGATTCCGGGGTTGCTTTTGTCATTGATCAATGCCTGAAAGGAGAAAAGATGCTATGAAAAGCGAAGTCTATAATCAATCCACCTGTATTATGAGTTCCGTGATTTATAAATACTATGTGGAAAATAAGACCGGAGCCCAGATATCACGGGAATTGGGACTTAGTACGTCCACCGTATCCAGACTTTTAAAACGGGCAAGGGAAGAGGGACTGGTCGAAATAAGAATTACAGAACCTTACATGACCTGTCTTTTGATGGAACAGGAAATTCAGGAAAAATTTCATTTAAAAGATGCCATGGTAGTCCCGATATTGGGAGAGGAGAACCAGGTAGGTGAAGATGATATTAAAAAACAGGTTGCCTTGGAAGGTGCCAGATATGTGCAGCGTAATATCGAAGACGGCGATACGATTGGATTAAACTGGGGAGGAACCATGTATCATCTGATTCAGTACTTAAATCCCTGTCAGAAAGTCAACGCCAATATTGTGACCATGCATGGAAGTATTGCCAGCTGCGACCGAAAATTAGCAGTAAAGACATTAGTACGCCGCGCGGCAATGGCATTTGGGGGAAAGAGTTTTTCTTTGACTCATGAAGGCCTGTTTCCCTCAGCTGAGGAATTAAAAAAAGTGAGAGAAAAGAAAGAATGTCAGGAAATCTTTGATCTGTTTGAAAAAATCAATATGTCCATCAGCGGTGTGGGTGATTTTGAGCCGGATCATGGTTCCCTGCTTTCTCATACAGGCTATTTAAATGAAAGAGAACACGAGAATCTGCGGCAAAAAAAGGCGGCCAGCGATATTTTACTCCGTTTTGTCAATCACAAAGGGGAAGAATGTGATACAGATTTAAAGGACAGAACACTTTCCATCAGTATCGATACCTACAAAAAGATACCGAATAAAGTAATTGTTGCCTCTGGAAGCTATAAAGCCCGCGCCATCCGCTCTTTAGTAAACGGAGGACTGGTGGATACCCTGATTATTGATTATTATCTTGCAAGGGAATTTATCAATCTCATTCATTGATGATTGTGAAAAATGCATAAAAAACCTCAACACAAATAGGAAGATTTTATTGAAATATCTTTCGATATGTTCATTTTTTGCCGGATAGCTATAATAAGATTATAAGGTTCGCGAAATCCTTTTGAGAGATGACAGATGAGAACAAAGTTTTTTTGAGGAGGTTTTTACTATGTATATTGATCCTATTGTAGTGCAGTATCCAGAAAATTTAGACAAAGACCATTTTGTGATTGCTACATACTATTGTGCAACAAAACCGTCGACAAACATGTTGAAATTTGCAGCAGCTCTTGCCGTTGAGCAGACCTGCGGAACATGGCTTAAAGTTCCAGGAGAAACGGAAGAAGTAAGAGAAAGAAGTATTGGACGTGTCGTTGGTGTATATGAAGCACCGGCATATCAGATTGATATTCCAGAAGATGTAAAGGAAAGACATTTTATCGTAAGAATCGCATTTCCAGCTACGAACTTTGGCCCATCTTTCGCGATGATGTTGAGCTCCGTAATCGGAAACATTTCCAGTTCGGGAAAAGTAAAACTGTTAGATTTGGAGTTCCCAGATTCCTTCTTAAAAGAGTTTAAAGGACCGAAATTTGGCGTACAGGGAATCCGTGATCTGCTCGGTGTCTACGACAGACCACTTCTTAACAACATGATTAAGCCATGTACAGGATTAGACCCGGAAAAGACGGCAGAGTTAGCTTATGAGGCAGCAAGAGGCGGCGTGGATATTATTAAAGATGATGAGCTCGTATCGAATCCTCCGCATTGTCCGTTAGAGGCACGTGTCAAAGCAGTTATGCCTGCAATTAAGAAAGCGGATGCAGAAAAAGGAGAAAAGACCTTATACGCATTCAATATTACAGACCGTACAGAAAAATTAAAAGAAAATGCAATGACCGTTATCAATAATGGTGGAAATGCCCTGTTGGTAAACTACAATACGATCGGTCTCGATGCTGCAAGAATGTTAGCAGAAGACCCAGAGATCAATGTGCCGATTCTGGCCCACTCTGATTATACAGGAGCCGTATACGAATCTCCATGGTCCGGAATGAGCGTGAACTTAATCGGAGCCCTCCTTCCAAGACTGGCAGGTCTTGACATGATCATCGCCCTGTCACCTTATGGAAAATTCCCAATGCTCATGGATTCTTTCGTGACAGCAGGATTTAAGATGCTCTCCCCATTAGGACATATCAAACCAGTATTCCCAATGCCAGGCGGCGGAACAACACAGGGACATATTGAAGACGTAATCAAAAAATTTGGAACCGACGTTATGATCGCAGCCGGCGGAGCAATCCATGGCCATCCGATGGGACCGGCAGCAGGAGCAAGAGCTTTTCGCCAGGGAATCGATGCTGTTATGGCAGGAAAGACCTTAAGGGAAGCAGGAAAAGAATACAAAGAGCTTGGCATGGCATTAGAGCTGTGGGGCTTATATGAAGAAAACAAAGGTGGCATCTTTGATCTGAAAGGTTAAAGAGAAAACCATAGAAAACACATATACTTAAAAACATTTATATTTTAATCTGAGAAACCCTGACACAAAACAAATAACCGAATTATATCTAACACTGGTATACCCGGTCCGGCAGCCAATACTGGATCGGGTATGGTCCCCTGAAAAAATAAGTGGGGAGAGTACCAGGTGTATTAAAGTCAGCCTTTTTTCATTTTAGGAGGGACAGGCGGGAATCCTCGGTTATTCAATTGCCGAGATGAAAGTGTCACTTTTGATTTTATATTTGAATTAAAATTAATCGAACATATGGTTGTTTTATTGGCGTGATAGTGATATACTATATATGAAAGAAATCTAATTCATGCATGCACATGTGTGAAAAATATCAATTACCATATGGTATGGTCTGTGGAATGCAGACAGAAAATTCTGAATGCTGATATAGAGGATTACTTAAAGGAAGTTGTACGGCAGCTTGGTGAAGAGAAAGAATTTGCAGTACATCTGTTTGAGGTCGGGGAAGATGACCATGTATACTGTTTTGTATCGGCTTTACCGAAACTGTCTGTCACTGCCATTTCCAAATATCTGAAAGGAGGATGTCTGTGCACCTGTCGAAGAAAACAGTCATTCAGGTTTGTCACGAAGAAGCAAATATCATTGGTCATCTGTGTTATGCCGCCTGTAAACTCTGGAATATTTGTAATTATGAGAGAATCCATTACAAAGAACTGCCGTTGGAACAGTACCCAGACTGGTATTATCAGAAATCACACCATAAAGACGACCTCTGGTTCAAATCCCTTCCGTCCCAGACGGCACAGGAAGTGTGTAAACAGCTGGATAAAGCATGGAAGTCTTTTTACCGTCTGTGTAAGACTGGGGGAATCGAAAATCCCCGTCCACCCAGATTTAAGCAGGAGCCGATGGTGGTTACCTATATGCAGAATGCCATCGTACATGTGGAGGGAAGTAAAATGGTACGGCTAGCCCTTCCGAAAAGGCTAAAAGAGTATATGAGTTCTGCGTATGGTGTCTGTGCCGACTATTTATATCTGGAAAATCAGATTTTCCAGAACACAGACATCATAAAGCAGATAAAGATCTATCCTCCGGATGCAAAAAACGAATGTGGGATTATCGTGGTATATGAAGTGCCGGATGTAGAAACAAAGCCAGAGAATGGGAATACCCTTTCCATTGATCTGGGGCTTCATAATCTGCTGACCTGTTATGACAGCTGCGGTAGCAGCTTTATACTGGGACGCAGATATTTGAGTATCTGCCACGGTTATGACAAAAAGATTGCGACCATGCAGGGGCAGTGGGCGAAATGCCAGACAGCAAAAGGAGTGCGTTATCCAAAGCCGTCCCGACATTTGCTACGCATGTATCAGAAAAAGAAGAATGCGGTCCGGGATTATCTGCATAAGGTGACGAAGTATCTTGCAGAGTATTGTAAAGAACATGAGATTGCCCGGGTGGTGATTGGAGACATTACAAATATCCGGAAGAATAATAATCAGGGGAAGATCATAAACCAGAAACTGCACAGCCTTCCATACAGGAGAATATGCCATCTGCTGGAATACAAATTGAAACAGTATGGGATCCTGCTGGTGAAACAGAATGAGGCATATAGCAGCCAGTGCTCACCGACGGCACCGGAAGTGTCAAAAGAATATGCGGTAAAGGCAAACAGGAAACAAAGAGGACTGTACCTTGACAGGAGGCAGCTTTATAATGCAGACGCAGTAGGTGCGTTCAATATCATGCGAAAATATTATGCCGTATCTGGCATAGAAAAGAAGTTGCCTGTATCAGGGCTGGATGAAGTAAAAATAATCAAAGTAGCTGTGTAACTTTTAAGAAGTAGCAGTAAAGGTGTTATGGACGCACCCAGAATCTTACATGGCTTGGCCATGTAAATCTGATGCTTGGTAATTCGATTGCCGATGTAGTTCACGAGGGAAAAAGCTATGTATGATGTCGTAATTATAGGGCCGGAGTAACAGGAAGCACAATAGCCAGAGAACTGGGAGGAATTTTAAATCAGTACATTCATAATAGCTTAGCTCTTCACGCATTTAAAGAAAAATTGACCGGATCGGATATGCCTGCGGTGGAACAGCCGGAATCACAGCCGGAAAATCCATGAAAATATTGAGAGATCCAGACCGGAAATGTTATATTTTGGGAACACCGGACGGAGCTTATGTAATGGAAGGTCAGTCCAACTCGGCAGCCAGTGCATTTAAATGGTTCAAAGATACGATTGCACATGGAGAAGATATCGCTGCAAAGCATGCACATCTGAATGTATACGATATTATGACAGATTCTGCAAGCCGTTCCAAACCGGGATCAAACGGAGTCTTCTTCCTGCCTTATATGCAGGGCGCCAATACGCCGAATTATGACGCCAATGCAAGAGGAACTTATGTAGGTATGACCCTTGGAAATACAAGAGAAGATTTGATTCGTGCAACCATGGAAGGAATCTGCTTTGATATCAAGGATATGTTGGAAGCTATGGTAGCAGCCAATGTACCAAACTTTGATACCGTTCGTGTAACCGGAGGAATTTCCATGTCCAAAGTATGGAACCAGATTCAGGCCGATATCTATAATCGTCCGGTTGAAACAGTAGAAGTGGAAGAAGCAACCGCATTAGGCTGTGCAATGGTAGCCGCAGTGGGCGTTGGAATTTACAGTGATTACAACGAGGCAGCTGGAAAAATGGTACGAGTAACCAATCGTTACGAGCCAAATCCAAAGAATGCCCAGATGTATCAGGATGCATATGATGTATGGAGAAGTGTTTTCAAAGACCTTCATCAGACCGCATACCAGAAGATTGCAGAATTCCAGGATAAGTATAGAGATGCGTAAAATGCATCGATAATGAATGATTAGATGGAATCACTAGATTGAGTCATTGGATGAAATCATTAGAATATACCATGGAATTGAATCATTAAAATCAACTAAAAACTGCCATAAATATCCGAAATAGATATTCATGGCAGTTTTTTTGTGCAGGAAACGCTGAATTATCCCAATTTGTCTCTGCTATTATAAACAGTCATACTTTTTAATCAGTCCCAATCCAAGTGGATGAGGGCCGGTGTGAACCCCAATCGTGGCACCAATCTGGAAAATATCGATTGTTTCAAGATTGGAATAGGTCTGCATGCTCTCCAATAATTTGTCACGGAAAGAGACCGCCTCATCGTAATCATATCCAAAGCCTACCACAATCTGGTAATCGTCCGGGCTTTCTCCAATCTCTGAAAAATATTTCTTCGCCTGAGCAATCACCTTATCGAGAGATTTTTGGCGGCTTCTTGCAATTCCGAAGGGAAAAATCTCCCCTTCCTTTAAAATAATCAGCGGTTTAATCTTCAAAGCGTTATTGGCAATGGAAACCAGTTTCCCCAGACGGCCGCCTGATTTTAAATAGCTGATATCCGCCGTGGTAAAGATAATTCGTCCGGTAACTTTCAGGCGTTCTAAAGTCTCAATCGTCTCCTCATAGGAAAGTCCGGCATCCCGCATGCGTACAGCCTCTAACACATAGATTCCCTGTAAAACCGTATTGATCTGTGCATCAATCACCGTAATCTTTGCGTCAGGATAATCCTCGAGAAGGATGTCCCTTGCATTCGTGGCAGAATTATAGGAACCGCTGAATTTTGTCGTGATACAGATACAGATAATCGGCATCTGTTCCTTTACAAAGGGGGTAAACGCCTCAATGTAATCTTCAATCGATGGAAGAGAAGACTTTGGAAAAACTCCCGGCTTTGCAACCATATCCTCGTAGAATTTCCGCACCGGCATCTCCACAATTTCCTTGTAATAGTTCTCCTGATCAAAGGATACGTAAAATGGGACAACCTTAATATCATGTTTCCTGGTTAATTCCTGAGGAAGATCACAGGAACTGTCGCTTATGATTTGATACTGCCTGGGCATATTGTTACCTCGTTTCTATCTTTTGTTTATCTGGTTTTCAAAACCTTATCGTATAGAGTAGTATATCACAACTATATGAGCCTGGTAAAGAAGAAAGATGACTTTCCGGAAATAAATTGTTATAATAGAGTGGTGATAAAAGATAACAAATTTATACTTGGAACCAAAGGAGAAAAACTATGAAATTCAGACCTTGTATTGACATACATAACGGAAAAGTAAAACAAATTGTAGGGGGAAGTCTTCTCGATGAAGGGGATTTCGCTGCAGACAATTTCGTGTCGGAAAAAGATGGTGCCTACTACGCAGCTCTTTATGAAGAAGCCGGATTGAGAGGTGGTCATATTATCCTGCTGAATCCAGCCGGAAGCCAGTATTATGAGGAAGATGTAAGACAGGCTGCCCTTGCTTTGAAAAAGACCCCTGAGATTTTGCAGATTGGCGGTGGCATGAATGATGAAAATGCCGGCTATTTTCTTGACCAGGGCGCATCCCACGTGATTGTTACTTCTTTTGTCTTTAAAAATGGAGCTATAAACGAGGAAAATCTAAAAAAGATGGTAAAAGCTGTCGGGAAAAAACGACTGGTTTTAGATTTAAGCTGCCGGAAAAAGGGAGAAGATTACTATATCGTAACAGACCGTTGGCAGAAATTTACCAGTGTGAAACTGAACCTTACAGTCTTAGAACAAATGTCTTCTTATTGTGATGAGTTTCTGATTCATGCAGTGGATGTAGAGGGAAAAGCCTCCGGGATAGAAAAAGAACTTGCCAAAATGCTCGGTGACTATGACGGCATTCCTGTCACTTACGCCGGAGATGTTACAATTGGCAGTGCTCTAGATTTATTTGGTGGAGACATGGAATTTCAGAAGGTACTTGACTGGTGTAGATAAACATAGATCTTAAAAACTAAAAAAGAGCATAGTAATACCCGGGTTTTTTAAGAAAATAGAAATAGAATAGAACAATCCCCTTTCTTTAAAAACCCGGGTTAAAATAATTCTTTATATTTCCATCTCATCCATCAGACTTCTCATGGCGAGAATCGTTTTTTCGAATAATTCATCCAATTCCCATCCGAGCATTTCAGCACCCTGACGGATCACATCTCTGGAACATCCGGCGGCAAAACGTTTATCCTTGAACTTCTTTTTCAGGGATTTCACCTCAAGGTCAGAGACACTTTTGGAAGGACGCATAATAGCCACAGCGCCAATCAGTCCGGTCAATTCATCGGTGGCGAATAAAATCTTCTCCATCACATGCTCCGGCTCAATATTAACAGTGAGACCATATCCATGGCTTGCGGTGGAACGGATGATGCCCTCATCCAAATCCAATTCCTTCATAATCTCCTGACTTTTGATACAGTGTTCCTCCGGATAAAGTTCAAAATCCAAATCGTGAAGAAGACCGACTACCTTCCAATAATCTACCCGCTCCGGGTCATATTCCTTTGCAAAATATCCCATAACTCCAGAAACAATTTTACCATGTTTTAAATGGAATTCATCCTTGTTGTAACGACCAAGAATTTCTTCAGCCTGTTCTAACGTTGGCACATAACTCATGAAAATCCCTCTTTTCTTTTGATTTCTATCTTATTATAGGATAGCGAATGGAGAGGGAAAATGCAACATCTTTATTCCGTTGATTGGGCAATAGAACCAGGGGACATGCCTATTTGCCCATATGAAATATTCATATTCATTCATTATCGCCAATATGCTTTGCATCAAATTTCCGGAGTTTGGCCGAAGGCTGAACTCTCTCTAAAACCCGAATAACATAAGTTACCATGTCAAATCCAATTTATAATCCCTCATAAATTCCTCTGACAGTGTAAAACTTCCAATCCGAAGCACCTTTCCAGTCATCGTCACATTCCAGTCTTTGTTGATATGAATCTCCAAAACGCCGCCCGGCATATGAACATTTAAGGAAGGTTCTGTAAGGCCAAGTTTATAAGCCGCCGCAGCCGCCGCACAGGCGCTGCTTCCGGAGGCTAAGGTGTAGCCTGCGCCCCGCTCAAATATTTCAATACGGATGTTGCACCGGTCAATGACCTCCATTATCTGGGTGTTAATCCGGTTTGGCCAGTAGGAAGCTGTCTCCGCATGTTTTCCGATGGTAGTGACGAGTTCTTTTGACACTTTTTCTACCGGAATAATGCAGTGTGGGTTGCCTACAGAAACACAGGTACAGCGGTAATCCCGGTCTCCGAATACAAAAGTCTGGTTGATGACCTCTGTAGCAGGTCCCGGCATTCCGATATCCACGCTGGAAAAGGACAAATGTCCCATAGAAGCCTCAATCATCGTCCCCTCTTCATTCAAATATTTGATTGCGACAGGTCCGCCTATTGTGTCGAGGGTACAAAAATCATCGGTCACATAGCCAGAGTCTTTAAGATATTTTGCAAAAATACGGACACCATTGCCGCTTTTTTCCGCTTCGCTGCCGTCCGGGTTCATAATTCGAAGTCCAATCATCCCGTCTTTAAAAACCGGCCCAATCAAAATGCCGTCAGACCCCATCCCATAATGGCGGTCGCAGAGCAGTTTAATCTGCTGTTTACTTAGAAGATAGTCGTATTTCTGGCAGTCATATATATAATAGTCATTTCCAAGTCCGTGATATTTTTCAAATTTCATAGTAAAACCTCCTGGATTTATTTTCTTAATATTGATATTTCCAGTATACAGAGCATTTTATGAAAATAATACAGGAAATATGCTTTTTATATTGCAAATAATGCTGTATAATAAAGGAAATAAAAAGAAGGAGAAGGCCAATGGAACATACCGGAATTCACTATCAGAAAACAGGATATCTTAAGACCAGCTTCCGACTGTTTCACCTGACAGATGACAAGCGGGATACGTTTGCATACCATTATCACGATTTTGAAAAGGTACTGATTTTCCTGCGGGGTGATGTCACCTATCATGTGGAAGGAAGAAGTTACCCTCTTGAGCCATATGATATCGTATTGATTCGTGCCGGAGAAGTCCACCGACCGGTCATTGAGAAAAAAACGGTTTATGAGCGAATTATTTTATATGTCTCATCGGACTTTTTGAGTTCCTTTGCCGGCGAGGGAGCAGACTTATCCTGGTGCTTTCAAAATGCACAAAAAGAACAGTCCCATGTCCTCCGCCTTCCGGCCTTTACCAAAAATGAACTGTGTCAGACAATAAAAAAAATAGAACAGAACGGGGAAAATAGTGATTTCGCAAAAAATCTATATCAGAAAACATTGTTTCTGGAATTTATGATCCAACTAAACCGCGCCGCCGCCGACCAGACCGTACAATATATGGAAATGTCCGGTGCCAATGAAAAAATCGTGGCAGTGGTAGATTATATCAATGAACATTTGACAGAGGACCTGACCATCGACAGCTTATCTGCCTACTTTTATCTAAGCCGGTACTATCTGATGCATCAATTCAAAAAAGAAACCGGTTATACCATTGGCAATTATATTTCCACAAAAAGGCTCTTAAAAGCCAGAAACCTGATTCGAGACGGAAGCCCAGTGACCCGGGCATGTTATGAGTGTGGATTTAAAAACTACTCTACCTTTTCCCGGGCGTATAAGAAACAGTTTGGGAAGAGTGCAGTACGATGATAAGGGTTATAAGGAACGCTAAAATGAAGATAAGGAAGGGAATCTGGTGCCTATGAATAATAGAAAGAAACTGCTGGTTGGCAATGAAGATTTTGAAAGTATCAGGGAAGAGAATTATTATTTTGTTGATAAAACAGGATTTATAGTTGAGTTGCTTGAAAATGGTGTTTCTGCTACATTATTTACAAGACCACGCAGATTCGGTAAGAGTTTAAATCTGAGTATGTTGGAGTCTTTCTTCAAGATTGGAGCAAGAAAAGAGCTGTTTGAGGGATTGGAAGTTTCGGAACATGCGGATCTTTGTGAAAAGTATATGGGGCAGTATCCTGTAATTTCAATCAGCTTGAAGGATATTGATGGGAATACATTTGAACAGGCGGCATTGCTATTAAAGAAGACAATGGCATATAAGACAGCTGAATATGAAGAGCTTAGGAATAGCGATAAATTAGGCTGTGAGTATCAGAAAAAATATAGGATATTATCCTCCATATTTAACAATCCTGCTTCAATTAGTTTGCCACAACTAGAAAACAGTTTATTTGATTTATTAAGGTTATTATATAGGCATTATGGAAAGAAAGTGATTATTTTAATAGATGAGTACGATGTTCCTTTGTATAGGTCTTTTCAGAATGGCTATTATGATGATATGGTCAAACTGATTCGGGGATTATTCAGTGCGGCTTTAAAAACAAATAAATACCTTGCATTTGCAATTTTGACCGGATGCCTTCAAATTCCAAAAGAGAGTATTTTCACTGGCTTGAATAACTTAGAGATATATTCCATCAAAGATAATCCGTTTAGCCAATATTTTGGGTTCACGGAGCAGGAAGTATCTAATGCTTTGGAGTACTATGGCTTACAGTATCGTGTTGGTATTGTCAGAAAATGGTATGATGGTTATCGATTTGGCAACACTGATATTTACTGCCCATGGGATGTAATAAATTATTGTAACCGTGCATTGCAGGGTACAATCGAGCCACAAAATTATTGGTTGAATACCAGTAGTAATTATTTGGTCCGGCATCTCATTGAGGAATCCAATGGAAGTGTGAAAAGTGAAATTGAGGATTTAATTGCCGGCAAATCATTTTTTAAGGAAATGAAAACAGAGCTGACATATGGTGATATGTACAAATCGGTAGACAATGTTTGGAGTATGCTTTTTAACACGGGATATTTAACAATGAACGAGCAAAATGAACTAGTGATACCGAACGAAGAAATCAGGTCACTTTTTATCAGTCAGATTCGGGAATGGATATCAGATGCATTGAAAAAGGATAAGCAGATTCAAAATGAAGTGTATTGTGCAGTGAGGCAAGGGGATTGCCAGACTTTGGAGAAAGCATGCGATGACGCACTGAACCAGATGGAAGAAAAACGATATGATGATTTGGAAGAATTTGACGATGTGGATGAAGTGATGAAGTATGGGATAGTATTTTATAGGAAGAGATGTAAAGTAAAGATGGGGTAGTTTATTGGAGCAGGTAATGAAATACCTGCTCTTTTAAAGTTTGTTCATTGTCCATCATAATGCTTAGCTGCTTCTAAATACATTTGACTAAATTTTTCCTGAAGACACTGAGGACTTAAAATCTTAGCATCGGCGCCAAATTTGAAAAAATAGTATTCGGCCTGTGTTTGTGTACAATGAAATACATATTCGTTTCTTGTTGATGCTACAGGGTCTTTCGGTGGGCGAAGATAAATCTGTTCCTGATATTTTCGAATTCCTTCGTCAGTCAGGTATACCCGGATCTCATCTTCTTCTCCGACTAAGAATTGAATAGAGCGGTCAGCAATTGTCTGCTCTAATTGTTTGATTTCTGTTTTAGTCAGGTGACCGCTTTCTTTCATAATGCGAATATCGCTAAGTCGTGGAATGCGGAAAGAAGCAGGCTTCTTCTCATTCCCTGTTTTGGAGGGCTCTTTGGAATAACAGGCAAGATAGCATCTTGTTGACAAGGAATCCTCAATGAGCTTATAAGGATACACATGAAATTGCCGTTTACCTAAAGTTTGTACCTTAAGAAGTTTATGTGATTCGATTGCATTTTCAACAATATCATATGTCTTTTTATAAAAGATTTTCTCTCGTTTTATATAAGGAAGGGTAGCATACTCTTCCAGAATGCATTTTAAATAAAGTCCAGGACGGTCCTGATAAAAAATATCTTCTTTACATGTATCACTGGTCAAATATTGCATATTTCCATTATTCATGCGATAAACATTGCTGTCATATTTTTCTTTTGTCAGAAATGCTATCTTGTCAGCACATTTTTTCTGTTCATGTTCCATAAAATTTTGTAAAAGCTGTTCTTTTAATTTGTCATCACATGTGATATTA
>JAUNBT010000367.1 GCA_030526985.1 Lachnospiraceae bacterium
AGGGAATCCAGATTTTCATTGAAGATAAAATAGAGGACTCCATCCCAAAAGAGACAATTCTCCTTCGGTTGCAGAATCGATTTTCTTTAACACAGGAACAGGCCAGTATGTATTATGATAAGTACTCTGCTTTTTAATGCAGAGCGGTAAAACGGTCATATCTCAGCCCCGCACTATTTTTAAGTGCCGGGGCCGTCACATTTTTCTATTTCATTTTCTATCAGAATACTGCATCGCTTTTTGTAGAATGCAATCCCATACTTAATATTTTCATCCATCCCATCATCTTTCAAACAAGCTGTTCATTGTATGTCAGTTCCATATTGACTTCCTCCTCTGGACCTATTCTTTTACCGGAACATAGATATACACTTTATTGTCTAAATATCTCTCAAAGGTAAATCGCATCAGGTCCACCTTCTCACGGTGTTCTTTAATCCAGCCGTAGAATACACATCGGGAAAACATACGGAGTGTTTCCGCTACGTCTTCCTTATCCGACATACGGTTCGTCTCAAAGATTGCATATCGGCCTGCACTGATTGTTACCTGTACCATGTTATCCGGCACATCTTCAAAATCTTCCACTACAGGACCTAGAATATATTCAATATTAATACATTCCGGGTCGTGATACCACATGGCAATCTTATCCTCCCGCCGTTTTTTGTTACAGGAGAAACGGGTATTTTCAAGACATGGAAAATCTTTTTGCAGCCAGAAATGGACCTGCGCCGGGATGTCCACGTCCTCTCCCCGGTTAGGGATTACCGTGTGTCCAATCATCTTAAGCTCCTTCATTTCCACAAAAGAGAGGGTTAATGTGTCTTTGTATTTTGAATAATATTGTGCAAGGTCTACTACCTCAAATTCACCCTGACGATAGGCACTCGGAGTCATTTTAAATTCCTGCTGGAACGCCCTTGTAAAACCTGCCGGAGTTTTGAAATTATATTTAATCGACACATCTAACATTCTGGCTCCTGCACGCAGCTCTCCGGCTGCACACTGAAGCTTTCTTTTTCTTATGTAGTCCGAAACGGCAATATCATAATAAAGCCGGAAGATATGTCTAAAATGCTGGACAGAGTAGTGAAACGTATCTGCCAGACTCTGAGCAGTCGGATTCTCCAAAATATGGTCATCAATATATTTTATCCAGCTATCGACTCCATATACACTGCTCTTGGTATCCTCACAGGTTTTCTTTTTATTCTGCATCTGGACATACAGATAAATCTTACCTCCCTGATACCTTTCATAGGTATATCCAAGGCGGTCCACTTTGCTGTCATTTTCCTCTACCCATTCCTGAAGAACATACTTTACCAGCATTTTCGTAGTAGACTCTAATTGATCGCTGTCAGTTTCCCTATCCGTGTAAAATACCGCATATTGACCTGACGGAATTCGAATCGGTATCATATCTTCTGTCAAATCTTTCTCATCCTGAAGCACAGGACCCATAAGATAATACATCTTACACTCTTTGTCATGCCACCACATTGCCAGCTGGGCATCATCCGGATTATCCGTCTTAAGAACTCTCTCTTCGGCTTCCTTTAAAAGGTCAGTTTCATTTTCCCTCTTTGGCACAACAACACGGCCGCCCATTAAAATAGAATCCGTGAAAACTTTTTCCATATGAATCTGCTTATAATCAATCTTTCTTACCTTTAATCCGGGATTTGAAACATCGCTTTGCATGTACTCGGAAAAAGGCATATTATAATAGGCACTGAACATATATCCAAAATAAGGCGCCGCATAGGAATATAATCCTGCAACCTTATCCATCGTCAGTGCTTTCCCTTTCTGTCTATGGATGAAGGACAGACTGTCCTCCATCATTTCTTTATATTTCATCCTTGTAAACCTCTTATTCATCTATATACTATTTTGTTTTTTAACCTACTTCTTTTCATTATAAAGGTTTCCCCGTTTTATCGCAAGGGAAATGAACGGAAATAGTAGAAAAAGCAGAAAAGATGGAAACTTTATCTTCTGATGTGGGACAAGTTTTGTGTACGGGGGTATTTGTAACATCTTCATTCATTCTTGTTGTTCGACACAAAATGCGTCTATTTGTATTTTCGACACAAATAGACGCATTTTTTAAAATCCAACTGATATGCTGATAAAATGAAATCAGTGGTTCAAAGAAAGGAGGATATCGATTCATGCTTTTTTCAAAGAATTTAAAATATTTGCGTGAAGCCGCTGGACATACGCAAGATGAGCTTGCTAAAGTGCTCTCCTTAAGCAGAAGTACTGTTTCCGGATACGAGCGGGGTACTAGACAGCCGGATCCTTCTAAACTTATCCTGATCTCCAGGATTTATAATGTGACCGTGGATTCTCTTTTAAAAGAAGACTATGACCAGATTGGTTTTATTCCTCCATCCTGTCAAATCGACTTTATTCATTCCCCCATTCCCAATATAATGGAATTTACTGAGTCTTCCAATTACCATGAAAATTCGGTTAAAACCGCTCAGCAGACTGTTGTGAGAAAAAAATCATCTGACATTAAAACCGTTTATCAGCAGCTTTCCAAACAGGATCAGATTCTTCTCATGGACATCGCCCACCGTTTTCTTA
>JAUNBT010000368.1 GCA_030526985.1 Lachnospiraceae bacterium
TTGTTCTACCTGCCAGTTCCCGGAGTCGTGTATTTTATAAGTATGATAAGCTAAGAAGTGTAAAAATACCTAAAAGTGTAAGAACTATATTTGCTTATGCTTTTCGTGAATGTTCTTCATTAGAAAGTGTAGAATTTGAAGATGGCTCTAATATCTCAGATAACGCAAATGCTGAAACAGCTAATGGTATTAATACGTGTGCATACTTATTTCAACATTGTATAAATTTAAAGCATGTAAAATTACCTAATACTTTGAAAGCAATTTCTTATGATATGTTTTATCAATGCAATAATTTAAAAAATATTGATATACCAGAAAGTGTTGAATATATTGGAAGTTCTGCATTTAGAGGTACAGGAGTTTATTGTTTAACAATACCTGCTAGTGTCACATCAGCAGTTGGATTTGCGAGTAGTGATCCATCGAGTATTCCAACTGTCGGAATGTTAAATTGCTGCCCAAATTTAAAAAATATAATTTTCCTTGGAACAGATGTGGATAGTACAGCTAAAATTGTAAAAAATAATAGTGCAGCTGGATTAACACCTGATTATGCTACACTTTGGGTAACTAAACAAGAAATTAAGGATAAAATATGTCAAGATTTAAACTATAAGGCTTGGGCAGAAGAATACGTAAAAGTAGGAAACCCATATATAGCAAGTGATTGGACTAAGGATGAAAAGAATAATGATATAGCTAAGATTAATGGACTAATATATAAAAAGACTGGTGATAATACTGTAGCAGTATCTGGATATACAAAGATAGGTGGAGATTTAGGCATAACTATGTCTATTGTAGTTGCTAATAAAATATATTCTGTAAATGAAATTGCTGATGGTGCATTTGCAGATTGTAAAGAATTAAGCGGAGTAACTGTATCATCATATATAAAAAAAGTGGGGAACAATGCATTTAATGGATGTAGTAATATAAAACAGATAGTTATCTTTGAAGGTGTGGAGACAATCGGAAGTGGCGCATTTGCTAATTGTACAGGAGTAGCTGATAAAATAAAAATTCCTGATAGTGTGAGAGAAATAGAGTATGGTGCTTTTGAAAATGATGTTTGTTCTATTCAAGTATCAAATGAAGAGCAGAAACAGTTTGTAATAGACTCAGGTTTTACAGGAACAATTATTGATCCAGATGGAGAAATATATGAGGAGACTGAAGATGCAGAAGAAGAGGAAGTGGTTGGAGAAGAATATGATGAAGTCTCAATTTCCGCAGGACAAATTGGAACGTCTTTCGAAGGGCGGTGCGGTTGCCGTCTTGATTTTAGACAAACTGGAGAGCGCTGTTCCGTTGGCGAAAGCGATTTGGGCGGGAGGGATCAACGCGATGGAGTTGACTCTTCGGACTCCTGTTGCTTTGGAAGCCTTGAAGGCGATTCGTGCGGAGGTTCCGGAGATGCTTGCAGGAGTCGGAACGATTTTGACTCCGGAGCAGGTTAAAGCTGTATACGCAGCTGGCGCGGATTTTGGTGTTGCGCCTGGTTTGAACGAGTCGGTTGTTAAGACGGCGCAGGATGTCGGGCTTCCGTTTGCGCCGGGCGTCATGACGCCCTCTGAAATTGAAAAAGGAGTCGTGTTGGGTTGTAGAGAATTGAAGCTGTTCCCGGCAGAGTTGTCTGGAGGCGTCAAATATATGAAGAGCGTGGCGGCTCCTTACGAACATTTGGGATTACGCTATATGCCGTTGGGCGGGTTAACGATCGATACTTTGGGGGCGTATTTCGCAACGGGGTTGACTTTGGCGGTGGGGGGATCCTGGATTGCTCCGCGGGCAACGATTCAAGAGGAGAATTGGGCCAAAATTACCGAAAATGCTCGCAAAACTCGTGAAGCGATTGATCAAGCACGTGCTGCCCAATAACGCAGTTGTTAAATACGTAATTTTGTCGTAAAGGGATGAAGGGCTTATGGCGCTTCTTTGTTTGTCATCCTGTCTATTTCCTTTTAGATTCCTTTTAGATTCGGACGAGGCTTCAGAACTGCGCTTTTGTTGAGACCGATTTGAAAAGTGTTTAGTTTTGTAGTCTGGCAACGACGATCTGAAGATCAAAGAGTTGACTTGTCGCCACCTCGTTTGAATCTGTATTTTGGATGCATTTTGTTTCTGGCGTTTTGAGAAATCAGCGTTGTTTTGCGTGAGTCTACGCAAAATACATAAGTGTATATAGAATGCGCAAGCTGTACAAAATATGGGCAGTTTTCTTAAAAGTTTTCCCTGTTTTTTCAATCGTCCTTCTTCCTTTCTGACGCTCTGGCTTGGTTCTCTCTCTTTGAATCTGGTTTTGAAGATCAATGATTGATTGATCTGAGGTTTGTCAAAATTTTCAAAAAGATTGCCAAATTCGAAGACGAAGACTTGAATTTTTTTGTTGATCACTTACTTGTTTGTTAAGAAACGACTTAATTTTGCCGTTTTTAAACGTTTTGTGGTCCATACTCCGTTTCGAACAATCATCATTTCGTCCCCAACGAGGAGAAAAAATAACGCGACAAAGTTTAACAAAAAGATTCGCTGCTTTGGGAAAACGATGGACCTTTACCTGGGGCGAGCGGTTGGTTGTTATTGCGATGATTGG
>JAUNBT010000061.1:0-1988 GCA_030526985.1 Lachnospiraceae bacterium
CGTTATAATCTGCTCTGCTTTGCTTTCACTGTCATCTTTTGCAGCTACAGCCTGTCTCCACAAATCATATACTTCATCTGCTCCTAACCACAGGCCACATTCCATATCTTCGTTTTTCACTGCTTCTTTTAAAGCATTTAAAATATCTTCTTTCGACGGCTTTCGAAACTTTCTCTGACCAGTCATATGTCCAATATCCACTGTGGTATACATCGGATTATGGTCTAGGGCATAAATATTTTTCAAAAATTCTTTTGTTCCTTCAATTGTCCATGGTGTATGCTGCGGGGTATACATTGCTTCAATACACACCTTTACTCCGCCTTTTTCCTTTGCATAGGCACCAATATCCGAATAAATCTGATACAGTTTTTCATGGACTTCCTTATATTTTACCGGATCCTGCATGGCATCCTCTGGTATACAGTGAAGTGAAAATCCCATATCATTTTTTCTTTCTGCCATTTTATCAATTGCCGGTTTCACCCATCCATTGATAAGAGAATCCACTAACATTGGGTTCGGATTTGCCAGACCGCTAGTACGGTAGGTCTGATATCCGGTATAAAAACTCTTTACAGAAATTCCATATTCTTTTTCTGTTTTTTCAAGCCGCTCAAACCATTCTTTTTGGTATTCCTTTGATGTATAGAACATATCAATCTCATTGTCAAAGCTGGCTTCAATGCTGGTAAAGCCAAGTTCTTTTATAAGCGGCAGCCAGGTTTCCGGCTCGACCCAGCGCTTGATTGCAAAGCAGTTATCAAGCGCCAGATATATTTTTGGATTATTCATTCGCTTCCTCCTATGCCTGTGGATGGATTACTACCTTCATTATATTTTCGTCCCTGATAGCAGCAAACCCTTCCATCATATGGTCGAGATCTGTATATTTTTCAATATATTTTTTCGCATCCAATTTGTTTTCTTCCATTAATTTCATGATTTCTCTCATAAAATGTGCTGTTGTTGCATGGACACCACAAATCTGCAGTTCTTTATAATGAATCAGGTTGGAATCGATAAATCCCTTACTTTCGCCGGGAAGTCCGCCAAACAGTGAAATTCTCGCCATTTTTGCTGCAATAATCTGTGCTTCTTCATGAACAGAAGGAACAGAAGTGGCTGTAATAATAACATCTGCACCATTTCCATCGGTCAGTTTTTTTACTTCTTCTACTGTATTTTGTGTAAACGGATTAATCCAGATTATGCCAGGTACCTTTTCCATGGCAATCTTTCCTCTTTTTTCAGCTGGCTCAACAACAATGACCTGTTTGGCGCCTTTTAAAAAAGCCAGTTCTGCATGGATACATCCAATCATTCCGCTTCCGTAGATGACAACCGTATCCCCTTTTTCAATATGCATATATTTTTGTCCATTCAATGCACAGGCAGCCGGTTCAATCAAAGTTGCATCATCATAGCTGATACTATCTGGCAGTTTAATCACATTTTCCATTACGATTGCCTGTCTTGGAATTTCAACATAAGGGGCAAATACGCCTTCATATTGGAAACCAATGGTTGTCAGATGGTCACACATATTTGTGTTTCCTTTTTTACATGGAACACACTCACCACAACCGATTGCCGGTGCAACAGTGATTCTGTCTCCTACCAAAAAGCCATGTTCCTTTGCGAGTTTACCGGCATGAATGATTTTTCCGGCACATTCATGTCCTAAAATTCTTGGTGGATCAATCTTGGCATTTCCCTTTAAAAAGGTTCTCATATCGGTTCCGCAAATCGAAGCCGCCTCTACCTGCAAAATTATATTGTCTTCGGAAGCAACAGGCTCTGGCATTTCTTTTACCGTAAGCTGTCTATTTTCATCCATAATTAATGCTTTCATCTTTTTATATTCCTTCTTTCTATGTATGTTCTACTCCTGTCCGTTCGGGAAGAACATAATCTTACTAAAGAAAAATCCGCCCTTTGCAATTTTTTCAAATATTTCCGGAGCCTCATCTAAGGAAAGTCTATGA
>JAUNBT010000061.1:1998-14452 GCA_030526985.1 Lachnospiraceae bacterium
TGATAATGTCTTTTGCTGTCATTCCATGATTCTCAAATAAATCAACCGATCCAGTCCAGTCACTTCCAGGGAAAGGCTTTGTAAAGGAGTTCCAGGAACCTTTTACACTGAGCTGTTTTCTCATTATTCCATCTACCTCTTTTTCAGAAAGTTCCAGTCCCTGATGGGAAATTCCCAATAGTACAACTCGTCCAAGCTTCGCTGCTGAGTTTATCGCAGCCTTTTGACAAACAGGAGCTCCTGAAAAATCAATGACTACATTAGCACCCATGCCGTCTGTCGCTTCCATTACAGCGGCAACAGGGTCTGCCTTCATGGAATTTACAACAACATCTGCTCCATTTTTCTTAGCCATCTCAAGCTTTTCATCCCAGACATCGACTGCTATAATCTTGCTTGCTCCTTTAATTTTTGCATACTGAACTGCAAATAATCCAATCGGTCCTGCTCCATAAACGCAAACGGAATCTCCCGGCTTAAATTCTGCTCTTTCCATTCCATGAAGTGCATTGGCACATGGATCTGTTGTTGCTGCATCTTCATAAGAAATACGATCATTGACTTTTAACAAATTACCCTCTTTTACTGCAATATACTGGGCAAATGCTCCGTCTCTTCTTGAACCATAATAGTCATAATCTTCGCAGAGAGAATATTCTCCCATCTCACAATATTTACATTTGTAACAGGGAATTAAAGGAGGACAAGTTACATGGTCACCAACTTTAAACTTTGTAACATTAGCTCCAACTTCCGTAATGATACCTCCGAATTCATGCCCTACGATAATCGGAGAAACATGAGCTCCATACTGATTCACACGGGGAATATCCGATCCGCAGACACCAACTGCCATCACTTTAATCAGACACTCATCTGCCTTATAATCAGGAATATCCACTTCCTCAATTCTTAAATCTCTTGGTGCATACATTCTTACCGCTTTCATTATACATTGCCTCCTTTAGTTTGTGGGAAAAATTTCACTACATAATATTATTTTCTCTTCGTATGAACATAGTACCACCTTACGCTCTCTCTTGTCAAGTAAAATTGCAATATTTTTTTGTGTGTGAAATTAATTTCACAATGTGCTTTCTAATGAGATTTCAGATTCTTTTACAATAGGCTTTCAGACTTTCTCATACCATAATTTTGTGTCTTTTTTCCACAAAAAAAGACCCTGAAAAGGAAAACATGGTCGCATTTTCGTTTCATTAAAAATGAAAATACCAATGTCGTCTCCTTTTCAGGGTCTCAATTCTATGATTCTAATACCTTTTTTATTCTAATTCGCTTCTATTTTCTATACATATACAATTTCTATACAAATAGCTTTACCGCTCGTTTTTGGTCTTATTGGTCTTCCCCAAACTCTGCAATATAAGCTTCTAACAGCTTCTCCGGCCAGTCAGATACCGGCTCTAATAATCCGGTAAAGAAACGGAGTGTTTTTGGTTCATGGGTAAAGCGCAGACCGCCAATCAACTCTCTGTGGTCATACAGCCATTTTACTCTGTCAATGACATACTCTGTCTGTGACAAGGTAAAGACACGTCTTGGGAATGCAAGACGTAATAACTCCATGGAAGCAAGTCTTTCACTGCCATCTGGATTTCTCTCTTCCGAAAGAGTTCCTCTCTCCATACCACGAATTCCGCCACAGATGTAAAGTGCCGCTGTGAGGGCTCCTGCCGGATATTCCTCCTGCGGAATATGTCCCACTACCTGGCTGGCATCTACATGAGCTCCTAATCCACCGCCTGGTGTAATCATCGGAACACCGTAAGCATCTAACTGATCTACACAGTATTGGATAAACTGAGGCCCCTGGGAAATGACATCCATATCCATGGATTCCTCGAAACCTTCAATCATTGCCTCCATCTCCTTGACAGACATACCTCCATAGGTAAGATATCCCTCATACATTGGAATCAAATCTTCCATGTCATGGAACATCTGCTCTTCGCGGACAAGAATTCCGCCGCCGCGGGCAAAGCCAAATTTTCTTGCTGAAAAATAAATAATATCAAACAAATCTGCAATCATCCGGGTAATTTCACGGATGGATTTGTCCTTCATAGATTCTTCTCTTGTCTTTATAAAGTATAAGTTATCCTGAAGCAGGGAAGCATCTAACAGATTCAAAATACCATGCTTACGGGTAATCTCAGTTGCTGCTTTCATATTCTCATAGGAAAGTGGCTGACCACCAATCAGGTTCGTTCCCGCTTCGAGTCTCATATATGGGATATTGTCTGCCCCTTCCTTTTCAATACATTTTTCAATCTTATCAAGATCAATATTTCCCTTAAACGGAAGGGTGCTCTGTGCAATCAGGCCCTCATCCTTTACAAGTTCCTCCACATGTCCGCCAAGACGGGTAATATGTGCTTTAGATGTTGTAAAATGATAATTCATAATAATACAATTACCTGGTTTTACAAAATGTTCCGCTAATATATTCTCACACGCACGTCCCTGATGAGTCGGCAGCAGATATTTCATTCCAAAAATATCTGTCAGCTTATCATTCATCCGGTAAAATGTCTCACTTCCCGCATAAGCATCGTCTGCACGAAGCATGGCTGCCTGCATATTATCACTCATTGCATTCACGCCGGAATCCGTCAGCATATCCATGAAAATATCACCGTTATGGAGCTGGAAGGTGTTATATCCGGCCTTCTTCATCTTTTCTAATCGTTCCCTTGCAGGCAACAGGTGAAGCTGCTGTACAATCTTTACTTTATGCATCTCCATTGGGATGGGATCGTGTTTGTAAAATTTAATTACTGGCATTTTTATCTATCTCCTCATTTGTTTTTCTTAGTTTAAAGCGTTAAACCGACAAAGATTATTTTATGCTTGAATTGACTGTTTGTCCAATATATAATAGGAATGAATCGATAAGTTTTACTTAACAATTGGAGGTAGTATGGATTTAAAACAAATTTCTTATATCATAACCATTGCAAAGACTGGAAATATGACAAAAGCTGCACAGAAAATACATATATCCCAATCCGCCTTAAGCCAGTGCTATCATAACATCGAGAGCGAATTGGGAATCACTCTTTTTCAAAAGGACGGTCGAAATATCCGATTGACGGATACCGGTGTATTATTTTGTGAAAAGGGAGCAGAACTCTTAGAACATGCGACTGAGTTTCGCAATATTATGGAGCAGCAGAAGTATAAATCATTAGAAACATTAAATTATTATACCGATGTAGTAGATAACTGTGATGAGACAATTCTTCAGTACCAGGCATTTTTTCCAAATATCCAGTTTGAACGCTGTTACTGCTCTGAAGATCAATCCATACTCCTTTTAAAAAATAGAAGTATTGATTTTGCGCTTACGCTTAACAGACTAAATGATGTCGAGCTTCACAGTGAATGCCTGATTGACGAACCGGTTGTCGCATTGCTTTGCACTGATTCATCTCTTGCGCAAAAAGAAACTATCTCCATCTCTGAACTTGGCGGTCAAACTCTTACCATTTATCAAAATGCCGGACATTTAAAGAGCCTGTTCCTCAGTTTTTTTGCGCAGGCTGGGGTTTCGCCCTCCCGCATTCTTGAACTTTATGACCCGGTTCTCCAAATCAAACAGAATAACGGCTTCATTTTCATGCCGGAAAGTACCTATCACAGTTTTTTATCCAGGGGAATTTTAGACCACTGTACCGGAAGATTAGTTACGGATTCCTTCTGCCGGAGAAGAGTTTTTCTTACCTTTTATAAGCGGCATATACCAAACGTCGTATGTCAGTCCTATTTTTCCTATCTAAGGGACTATCATTCCGTTTCACAAAAGGAACATGCACTCCCAGATTTAGATCGTTTTTTTGCGGGTGAGAAATATCAGTTGAACTTAAAAGAATCGTAAAAAACAAAGATGAGCAAAAAAAGAACCAGCCGGACATTTTTTATAAGTCCGATTGGCTGGTTTTTTTAATTGGGATACACTTTTACCATACAGCTTTTTTTACAAAAACAAATTCCGTATTTTATGATATTTAAATATCCTTCTTTTTTCAGTTCAAGAGCATATTTTTTATCCTCTATCTGTTTTAAAGCCGCATCACACAAGCGGTCCATCTCCGTAAATTGTTTTGCAACTTTTAACTCTATAATCACGGTTGTCTTCTGAGGACGATAGGGCTTCAAAAGGATATCCGGACGTCCAAGACCTGCCTCTTTGTTTGAATGGATTTCGTAGCCTGCCAGTCCACTTAATATTCCTAATAAGTAACCGTGATAAAAACTTTCTTTATTATCATAATAACTAATACTTTGGGCCAGTTGGTCCGACAAGAATTCTTCTATACCCTCCGTCTCTTTTTTCAATAGAGCTTCATAGAATTTTGAAAAATCCACCTGTTTTAATTGTTCCTGAAACCAATCCTTTATAGTGTTTCGGTAAATATATCGGATCTCTGCATTGGGAATTTTAAGGGTCAGATAAATGGTATCATCCTCAAAAAACTGTTCTTCCATTTTCAAATAACCAGTAAAAAACAAAAAATTCCAGAGATTATCCTGCGATTTATAAATGTCTGCATAAGTAATATCTTCATGTACTGGCTTTTTTATGCATTTTCCTGCCACCAGCTCTTCAATCTCCTTTTTTACACCCGGATCTGCTTTTTCAATCAATTCTCTAATAATATGATTGGAAGAAGTATTGGACCAATAAGGTTTAGGATACTTTGCATTTCCCATCGCCACATCATCAACATAATTGATAACACTCCAGGGATTGTACATCTCTTTATCCCCGATTAAATATCCGTCATACCACAGTTTTACAATGTCCATTTTATCTTGGATTTTATACTCCTCAAGCATTTTTCTTACTTCCTTTGAAGTAAAACCAAAATAGCAGGCATAACTATTATCCATCAAAGAAATCGATTTTAAATTGTTAAGACCGGTAAAGATACTTTCTCTGCTGATTCTAAGACAGCCTGTAATCACTGCGAACTCTAGATTCTCATTTGTTTTCAAGGCGGATTCAAATAATGAGCGAATAAAATCTGACATTTCATCATAAAAGCCACGAAAATATCCATTTTCAAGTGGAACATCATATTCATCCAGTAATATAATCACTTTTTCTTTGTGGTATTTTTTCAGACAATCCGATAAAAACTGCAATGCGTCAGTATAGAGAGCAGCTTCATCCACTCCATATGTTATTTTTTCGTATCTTTCTCTCTGTTCACAGTTCAATTCATCGCAGTTAAGTACATAACTGTGTCTGTCAAATTCCCGCATAATCTGCCTTTTTATCATCTCAAAAGCGAGAGAAAAATCTGGCTGTTTTGCTGATTTTAAAGAAAGTGAAATAACCGGATATCTTCCCATCCATGCTAAATAGGATTTTCCACAATCCATTATCTTCATTCCTTTAAAATAATGGCTATTGTCAATCACATTTCCATTTTTATCTACTTCAGCTTCAAAAAAAGTTTTCAACATACTAAGAGCCAGCGTTTTTCCAAAACGCCTTGGGCGGGTAAATAAATTCACTGAACCACTTTTGTCGATTAAGTCTTTCATCAAAAGAGATTTATCCACGTAATAGTAATTTTTATCTATAATACTTTTATAGTCTTCCACTCCAATTGCCAGTGGCTGTTTCATCGGGCAATCCCCCTTTTCATTTCCAGACTGTTTTATTTTCTTCTCACTATGAGTATACCGCCTCTTGTTTCATTCTGCAATCATCTTTTCTGACGGAATGATATGGGGATAAATACTTGTATCTATTCAGTGGCAAACGAATTATTGTTTTATGTATTCTGTAATTAAGCGGAATGTATTTTTCACCCCATCTACATGGCTTCTTTCATAGCCATGGGAAGCATACACCCCAGGTCCAATCAAGCCATGGCGCATATCATAACCTGCCCGCAAAGATGCCTCTACATCAGATCCATAGGCCGGATATACATCCACTGCATAGGAAATATCCGCTTTTTTTGCCGTCTTTACAAGTCTTCTTACAATTTCTGAATCATAGGGACCTCCACTGTCTTTTGCACAAATCGATACTTCCCGTTCTGTACACGCAAGTCCGGTCCCGACACATCCCATGTCTACGGAAATGGTTTCTTTCACATCAGGAGGGATAGAACTGCTTGCCCCATGGCCAACTTCTTCATACACTGTATTATACAGATAAATTTTTCGGGAGAGCTCTATGTTTTCTTCCTTCACATATTTTGCAAATCCTAGCAGAATTGCTGCACTGAGCTTATCATCTAAAAAACGGCTCTTAATATAACCGCTTG
Source organism: Lachnospiraceae bacterium (assembly GCA_030526985.1). GTDB lineage: Bacteria > Bacillota > Clostridia > Lachnospirales > Lachnospiraceae > SIG292. The sequence goes on from JAUNBT010000061.1 coordinate 8,307, forward strand.
GTGTTATTCTTGTTTTTGGATCAAAGCATACATAGTCGCCATTTTCGATTCCTAATGCCCTCACATCTTCCTTTGTTTTCACCGGTTCATCCAAAACAATTTCTACTGTGTCAAAGCTTCTTCGAATTTCATCATATTTCGTATTTACATGTATCGCAGCATTTTCCAACTGACACGTTCCTTCATAACACTGATCCTCTTTTGTATAAATACGACAATTCTCCGCCTCCACATTATTGGCATTCAATCCTCCAACCGGCGAAATTCTCAATCTGCCATTTTCTTTTATTTCAGCTGTCACTGCTCCCAAGGTATCCACATGTGCAGCAAAAAGTAATGCATTTTCTTTTCCACCAAGACTTACTATCACTCCTCCTTTTACAGTTAATTCGGGATGATATCCCATGCTCTGTAATTCTTTCATCAGATAATCCGATACTTTCCCTGTAAATCCAGAAGGACTGTCTATCTTTAAAAGTTCTTCTACCTGTTCCAAAATATACTTCACATATCGTTCCATGTCGACTCCTACTTTCCGGATACCGTTAATTCTCCCACAAAAACAGAAGGTGCGGACACACTTTTAAGATAGGGTGGTGTCACTGCATGATCAACGGCAATCACTAAATTATTTTTTAAAATATCAAAAAAATTCCCTGCAATTGTAATTTTACTAAATGGGTCTGTTTCCTTCCCCTCATCAACGATTCTTCCCTTTGCAATCAGGGAAAAATCTCCTGTCTCCCAATTGGCACCTGCAAATACTCCGTCAATTTCTGTAATCAAAAGACCATGTTTCATCTGTTTTTTTAGACTGTCAAGAGAAGAAACTGAATTGGTGCCGTCAAACACAATATTCGTGACACCGGTTTCAGCTTCGGACTGGAGGGTTGTTTTAAATCCATTTCCCGTTGGTTCCACTTTTCCTTCTGCTGCCGTCTGCCTGTCAGCTAAAAGGCACTCTACTTTCCCATTTCTAAGAAGGTATTTTTTGCTGACTTTTCTGCCTTCATCATCCCAGCTACGTTTGAAAGCTCCTTTCGAATAAAAGGGATCTTCCTTTATCAAAACCTGTCTATCAGCGATTACAATGCCATTTTTTTCAGTCAAAGGACTCCTTTCATCCAGCACATTTCTAAGATAAAATGCCGGTAGATAGGCTTCCACCAATTCTGCCATAACATGATTGAAAAGAATCACATTATACTGCCCTGAAAAAAGAGGTTTAGAGCCGATACGTTTTATTGCCTCGAAAGCCGTCTCTTTTGCACAGGACTCCACATCCATTCCTGCAATCGAATCTCCGTAAATTCTGCCGGATGCACTCTCTTTTCTTTCCGGACTCCCAGCAATGACATCAATCTCAAAATAATGATAGGCAGTCTGGTCAGATAATTCTGCCTCATTCTCTTTTATCAGGAAAATTTCCTGTAATTTTTGCTGGTATTTACATTGTCTTACCTGCAAAACTCCAGGAAAAGACATAGCAGCTTTTTGGGCTTTTTCAAGACAGTAGCTAATCTCATCGAATCCATCTTCTTTCCAGATGCTCTTCTCCTTTTTCGAAATCTTTTCTTTTAAAGGTAATTCTACAGGGATGTATTTTCTGCTGTATACTTTTGCTGTCTCTTCTAAGCAGAGGGCAATCTCTTCCCAATGATCAGGCTGGGTAAAATATGTTTTCCCATATTTTCCTTCCTGTTCTGCCTCCACAGCATAGATCCATTCATCTGCAATCTTACGGTCTTTCCACTTCCCACATTTTAATTCATCTTCAAAGGATAAAGTATGGCAGATGTAATACTGAATCTTTGTAAAATTTCTTTTTCTTAAAAAATCGGTCAGCCGATTGATTCTTGCTCTTTTTGTTTCCTCTATCACTTTGCATTTCCTCCTACTGTAAGTTCAGAAATCCGTACAGAAGGCTGACCAGCACCAATAAATACAGCTCCACTTTCTGCATAACAAAATCCCTGCCCCATGAGAAAATTATCTGCTACCGCATCCACATTCTTTAAAATATCTCCGCCTCTTCCAATTAAGGTTGCACTTTTTACCGGTCGTGTCAGAATTCCATTTTCAATCATGTAGGCTCCCGATGTATTAAAATTGAATTCTCCAGTCACCGGATTTACAGACCCGGCATTAATCGAGCTGACATAAAGACCTCTGTCAATCTCTTTTATCATCTGTTCTAAATGATCTTTTCCCGGTGCAATGTAAGTATTCGTCATTCTTGAGACAGGTGCATAACGATAGTTTTCTCTTCTGCCAGATCCAGTCAGTGCCATATTACCCTTTCTGGCATTCCAACGGTCTGTCAGACATCCTTTTAAAACTCCCTGTTCAATTAAAATATTTTTCCGGGTCATCGTACCCTCATCATCCATCTTGGAAGAGCCCCACTCTCCAGGTATCCTTCCATCATCAATCAATGTTACCTTTTGGGACGCAATCTGTTTTCCATGCAAATCAGAAAATTCAGAACACCCGTCTAACAATGCAGATGCTTCGAGTGAATGTCCACAGGCTTCATGAAAAAAAAGTCCTCCAAACCCATTTGCGATCACTACCGGCATTCTTCCTGTCGGAGAGGGAATTCCTCCAAGAAGGGACAGTGCCTCTTTCGCTGTCCTTTTTGCACATTCTTCCGGCGAAAACTGGTCATAAAACTCAAAGCCTGATAAAGCCCCCGGGCCACTGTAGCTGCTCGCAGTCTCTGTTCCATCCTTTGCGTATGCTTTTATAAAAAGTCTTGTTTTTTTTCTATGTTCCTCCCGATATATCCCTTCTGTATTCGCAATAAGTACTTTCTGATCCACATTTTGCAAAACGGAATTCATCTGACTGATTATATCAGACACTGACTTTCCTGCTCTGTTGCATTTTTTCAGCAAAGAAACTTGTCCAGTCAATGGTTCTTCTTTTCCTGACATATCAAAGGACCTTTTCGCTCCCAGATTCACTTTCTCATCTACGTGGCTCTGTTTCTTCTTTAAAAGTGATTGCATCATTGGCAGCAGCTTTGCTTCATCGAAATCTTCACTGCTGCAATAATAATACTCTGTTCCGGCAAATACACGAATCCCTACTCCATAATCGTGGCCAGATGAAAAATCAACCAATTTATCTCCAAGCATGGAGCCACGTTTTTTTCTAGTCTGCTCCACATACACTTCTGCAAAATCTCCGCCATGAGACAATGCATAATCCAGAATCCTTTCTATACTACTTTGATGCATCATTATGCCAGACCTCATTTTTCTTTTCGATATAGATGACACGCCACAAAATGATCCTTCTCCACTTCCAATAATTGAGGGATTTCCTTTGCGCAATGTTCTGATGCGAAACGGCATCTTGTCCGGAATTTACATCCGGAAGGCGGATTCATCGGACTTGGAACCTCTCCTTCCAGTTCAATCTGATCTTTCTTTCCACTGCTTTTTGGATCTGCGTCAGGGATTGCAGAAATTAACGCCTGTGTATATGGATGAAGTGGTTTTTGATACACCTGATGGCTGTCTGCCAATTCCACCATGGAACCGAGATACATGACTCCCACCCGGTCTGTAATATGCCGCACCATAGAAAGATCATGGGAAATAAATAGATACGTAAGTCCCATTTCTTTTTGAAGTTTTACAAGCAAATTAACTACCTGTGCCTGAATTGATACATCCAGGGCAGAAATCGGCTCATCACACACAATAAACTTAGGTTCGACAGCCAGTGCTCTGGCAATTCCCACACGCTGTCTCTGACCTCCGGAAAGTTCATGGGCAAACCGGTTGGCATATTCTGCATTCAATCCAACTTTGTGGAGCAAATCTGCTGTTCGTGCTTCTTTTTCTTCCTCCGACAACTTCATATGCACATCCATTCCTTCGCTGATAATCTCCCCGATTGTCATACGTGGATCAAGAGAAGCATAAGGATCCTGAAAAATGATCTGAGCATTTTTCTTAAAGGCAAGGAGTTCTTTTCCTCTTAAATTAGAAATATCCTTCCCTTCAAACAGAACTTTTCCTCCCGTTGGCTCATAAAGACGTATCATGGTTCTTCCACATGTTGTTTTTCCACAGCCAGATTCTCCAACCAGTCCCAAAGTTTCTCCATATTTTATGCGGATATTGACATGATCGACCGCTTTTACAAATTGCTTTTTTCCCGCTTTAAAATATTTACATAAATCCTGCACTTCTAAAATGTAGTCTGCTTTCGGTTCCATCATTCGCCCTTCCTTTCATAAAAAGATTTTACTTTCGGAGCCTTTGGGTGCATCAGCCAGCAGGATACTTTATGAGTATCGCTTATCGATGTTTCCGCAGGATTTCTTTCTTTACATATTTTCATACAATATTCGCATCTTGCTGCAAACGGACATTCCTTTAATGGCAAAATCAAATCCGGCGGAGTTCCCTTCAGCGCATAAAGCTCCTCTTTTGATTTTGTTGATTCTTTTGGAATTGAGTTTAGCAAGGCCCAGGTGTAAGGATGGCGGCTCTCATAAAAAATCTCATTTGCTGTTCCTCGCTCTACAATCTGTCCTGCATACATAACCTGGATTCGGTCTGCAAAATTCGCAACGACTCCCAAATCATGGGTTACCAAAATAATGGCTGTATTGAGTCTTTCTTTTAAATCCTTCATAAGTTTCATAATCTGAGCCTGAATTGTCACATCCAGTGCCGTAGTCGGCTCATCTGCAATTAATATATTAGGCTCACAGGCAAGTGCCATAGCAATCATAACCCTTTGTCTCATACCACCGGACATTTCATGCGGATAGTTATCCACCCGTTTTTCCGGATTCGGGATATTTACCATCTCAAGCATACGGACAGCTTCTTCTTTTGCCTGTTTTTTATCCATATTTTTATGAAGCATCAGACTCTCCATAATCTGTTTTCCAACTTTCATCGTCGGATTTAATGATGTCATCGGATCTTGAAAAATCATCCCCACGTCTTCTCCTCGAAACGCACCTAATTCCTTATCCGAAAGCTTCATTACATCTTTTCCATCACATATTATTTTTGAATCTTTTTTAATTTCAGCAAAGGGAGGTTTTAAAAGGCGCATCACAGCCTTTGCTGTTACTGTTTTCCCACACCCGGATTCTCCAACAAAGGCCAGTGTTTCCCCTTTGGCAAGCTCAAAGCTGATTCCACGAACTGCTTTCACTTCCCCCGCATATGTATGAAAGGATACTTCTAAATTCTCTACTTCTAATATTTTTTCCATCGTCATTCCTCCCAATTATTTTCGCTGTTTTGGATCTAATGCATCCCGCAGACCATCTCCCATCAAAGTAAAGGAGAGCATGGTCAAAGCAATCAGCAGAGCCGGAAACAGCATCTGATACGGGTAAAAAGTAAATGTCTGCTGTGCTGCAGATGCCAGTGCACCCCAGCTCGTCGCCGGTGCCTGAATTCCAAGACCAATGTAGCTTAAAAACGCCTCTGAGAAAATGTATCCCGGTATATCAAACGTAATCGCTACAATAATCATTCCAATTGTATTGGGAATCATATGTTTTAAAATTATCTTCATTGGATGTACACCTAAAGCATTTGCCGCAAGGATAAACTCCTGTGATTTCAGCTGCATCATCTGTCCGCGCACAAGACGGGCGATTCCACACCATCCGGTCAGAGTTAAGGCAATCAGCATAGTGCCCAGACTTTTACTGTCCGTAATAATAGAAATCAAAATAACAATCAAAAGATAGGGAATACTCAACAAAATCTCCACGATTCTCATCATGATATCATCCACGATTCCTCCAAAATAAGCTGCAATTCCTCCATAAATGGAACCAACCACACTGGCCACAACGGCACCTACAATACCGATAATAATGGAAACACGTCCGCCCTGCCATACTCTGGCAAATAAATCTCTGCCTAAAGCATCCGTTCCAAACCAGTGTTTTGCACTTGGCAGCTGATTAATCGCAGAAGTATCAATCTCCTCAAATGCATAACCACTCAGTGACGGTCCAAATATAATGAAAAAAATTAAAACACCAAGAATAATGGCAGCAATCAGCGCAATCTTATTCTGGCAGAATCTTCTCCATGCATCTTTCCAATATCCAATCCGTGGCCGGGCAAGAACCTCGCCTTCCTCATCCGGTCCAA
>JAUNBT010000061.1:14462-14754 GCA_030526985.1 Lachnospiraceae bacterium
TAAGCAATATCTACTGCAAGCTGTACAATAACAAAAAGTGCCGCCGCAAATACGGTTGTCCCGATAATCATCGTATAATCTCTGTCTGTGATTGAGGTAACATAATAAAATCCCAGACCCGGAATCCCAAATATTTTTTCTACAACAAATGCACCTGTAAAAATGCCGGAAATCTGTCCCACCAAAAGGGTAATACAGGGGAGAAATGCATTTTTTAAAACATGTCCTTTGATTACCTGAAAACGGCTCAGTCCCTTTGCTTCTGCCGTCAGTTCATAGTCCTGCCCCATCA
>JAUNBT010000061.1:14772-15185 GCA_030526985.1 Lachnospiraceae bacterium
GATTTTACATAACGGGCATAGGTTGCAATCACTCCAAATGACATGACGATTACCGGGAGAACTACATTCTCCGGCTTACCCCATCCAGTTGTTGGAAATATCTGAAACCGAACCGAAAGAGCATACTGTAAAAGGGATGCCAATACAAACACCGGAACCGTAATTCCCAGTATTGCAATGAACATAACCACATAATCCGGCCATCGGTTTCGCTTCAATGCGGCAATAATTCCCAGCAGCACACCAATTACAATACCAACCAATAGTGCCAGTCCTCCCGGCACCACAGAGACTTTTGAGTTCGTCAAAAGTGTGTCTGTAATACTTCTTCCCGGATATTTCAGTGACTGTCCCAAATCACCCTTTGTAATTAAATTTTTCATAAAAATAAGATATTGTTCTGTAACAGGTTT
>JAUNBT010000369.1:0-1995 GCA_030526985.1 Lachnospiraceae bacterium
CAGAGGCAGGAATTTGTATCACCTAAAACTAAAAATGCATCAGGCTGTTCTTGCTCTAAAATAGGGTCAACATTGATCAAAATTTGGCCAGCAGTTTCTGTTGCATTTTTACCAGCCGCATTTAAAAAATAATCCGGTTTACGAAGACTTAGATCTTCAAAAAAAACTTCGTTTAGTTCGTAATCATAATTCTGACCAGTATGAACCAATATATGCTCAATAGCCTCACTCTCATCTAACTTTTGCAATACGCAGGCAAGTCGGATAATTTCCGGACGTGTACCTACCACTGTCATTACTTTTAATTTTTTCATTTTAAACTTCTTCAAAATATGTATCCCCATCTTCGGGATTATACCATTCGTTTATCCAAAATTGAGTATAAAGTTCATCATCACCTATATTTGTAATATTATGCGTGTACCATACAGGCATATCAACATAAGACGGCTCACTTCCATCCAGATAAAAATCGAACACTTCTTTCGTCCCAATTTTTCGTAATTGAATGCGTGCTTTTCCTTTAATAACCGTAAAGCGTTCAATTTTTCTGGTATGATAATGATTTCCTCTTGTAACTTTAGGTAGAGTAGTTGAAAAACTAACTTGTCCACCTATTCCGAGTTTTATTGTCTCAACAAACATACCCCTATAATCGGTATGTTTTATTAATTTTACAGGAAAATGTGTAGCGTAATCTATATAAGATCGGAAAGTATTAAATAGATTCACATCGTCCTTATTAACAAGAAAGGGAAAATATCCTTTATCTAAATATGTTTCTTTAAATTGTTGAAAAAGAGTAAGTATTTCGCTGACTTTCCGTTCAAAATCATAAGGTACTTCTATTTTTCTTATACCTTCACCTCTTATATTGTTTAAAATAAATTGACAAAGTGAACTTATATAGATCAGTTTTACACTACTATCATTGATAATTGTGGGTTGATCGCCTGTAATCAATTTGTGTGCAAATGTAGCAATAAAAGTATTGTAATTAGGTCTGGAGAACTCTCCGAAAACGTTAGGAATGACTAGTCCACTGAATGATGCGTCATGTTGCTTTGCCCAATTCTCAAGTAAACGGCGTCCTTCTGCCTTTGATTTTCCATACGGATTATCTAATTTTTCCTGAGAAGAAGAAGAGAATAATATATGTGGGGTTATATTTTCTGCTTCCATTGCATCTATAAGTTGTTTTACCAACCTGATATTTGTGTCATATATAACTTGAGAATTGGGATGACGGTTCATTGCAGCTAGATGTACAATTACATCACACTGCCGTAAAAAATTACGAAGTCGCTTTTCATTTGAAAAGTACTCGTCATCAAAAGGAATTCTTCTAAATCGTTCAGGATACAGTCCTAACTGATTAAACAGATGTGTACCTATAAATCCGGATTGTCCTGTAATTCCAACTCTTATCATAATTCTAAATCTTCACGAATAAAATCAAGTTTCAAAAGTAACATTTTCATCTCTTGAGTATTCAGTTGTCTAGTATTATGGGAATGATAATCTTCTACTTCAGATATATTTTCTTCTCCCTCGATAAAGTATTTGTCATAATTCAAATCACGGCTATCAGCAGGAACTCTAAAATAGTCCCCCATATCTACGGACTTAAACATCTCCTCACGGGTAATGAGGGTTTCATATAGTTTTTCACCGTGACGGGTTCCGATTACTTTTACTTCGTTTTTTGCCTTATACAACTCTTTGAGAGCTTCAGCTAGGACAGTTAATGTGGCTGCAGGAGCTTTCTGTACGAACAAATCTCCATTTTTTCCATGCTTGAAAGCGTATAATACTAGATCTACGGCATCATCTAAAGTCATCATATAGCGAGTCATTTTGGGATCCGTAATGGTGATGGGACGTCCTGCTTTAATTTGTTCTACCCATAGTGGTATTACTGATCCGCGGCTCGCCATTACATTACCATATCGTGTGCAGCAAATAGTTGTTTCAGAATTTTCTCCAAGTTGTCTC
>JAUNBT010000369.1:2005-2592 GCA_030526985.1 Lachnospiraceae bacterium
ATCATCGCTTTACTGATTCCCATAGCATTGATAGGGTAAGCGGCCTTGTCTGTACTTAACACAATAACGTTCTTTACTTTGTGTTGAACTGATGAATCTAGTACATTCTCTGTTCCTATCACATTAGTTCTGACTGCCTGCATAGGAAAGAACTCACAAGATGGTACCTGTTTCAGTGCTGCAGCATGGAATACATAATCTACTCCTAGCATGGCTCCATCCACACTGCGTTTGTCACGCACGTCGCCAATATAAAATTTTACTTTTGGGTTCTGGAGATGATGCCGCATATCGTCTTGTTTTTTCTCGTCGCGACTGAAGATACGGATCTCTTTGATATCCGTATTTAAAAAACGATTTAATACGGCGTTACCGAAAGAACCCGTACCACCCGTAATCAATAATGTTTTGTTCGTAAATAAAGGCATTATATTATGTTGAACTGTTCAACGTTACAGATTATCTAATCTGTTTTTATATTTAAAATCGTAACAAAAATAGCACTTTTATTTGTATTATAGATGAAAGAGGAGAGATTTGTGATCTGGTAATTTGAAATATATCAAAGGAGGAAATGGTAATCACGA
>JAUNBT010000370.1 GCA_030526985.1 Lachnospiraceae bacterium
TAGACGCTTCTATATTCATAGAAACAATTATAAATGATTTGGATATTCTGGCACAAAAGAGCGGTACCGAACTTATTATTAAGGAACAAAAAGCTCTAACCTGGTTTTGCGATCCTTTTTGGATGAAAGAGGTAATAGAAAATATTTTAAAAAATTGCATTGAACACTGTCCGAACGGCAAGGTCGAATTAAAATATACCGAAGAAAATGGCATGAATCATATCGTAATTGTTGATAATGGAACCGGATTTTCAGACGGACGGGAAACACGCGTTTTTGAAAGATACTCTTTCAGTGACCGGACAAAAGAGGGAAGTTCCGGTCTGGGGCTTTCAATTGCACAACAAGCAATGAAACTTCATTTTGGTACTATCACTGCATCTAATATGCCGGATCAAGGAACTTGTTTTCGCATCTCTTTTCCTCAATTGGATTCGAAAAACATATACAGGATTTAAAAATTCTTTCCCTTAAATATAGATAGTGTCCCTAATGTCATGTTCATGTAAGGTGCCTGATATACAATTGAGTAAAACTAATGAAAAAACTCATCATAAGGAGGGATTCTATGAATGTAACTACTTCAAATGACATTTTAAAAATCACAAATTTAAGTAAGATTTACGGAGAACTAGAGCCAAGGACACAGGCTCTTAAAAATTTAAATCTAACCATAAAAGCCCAATCTTTTACGTCCATCATAGGAAAAAGTGGGTCTGGGAAATCAACTCTTCTTGACATCATTGGAGGACTAAATCGCCCTACTTCCGGCGAAGTACAACTCTGTGGACAAAATCTATTTCAAATGAAGGATCATGTTCGCACTGCTTTTCGTCGAAAACACATTGGATATGTATTTCAGTTTTTTAATTTAGTTCCTGAGCTCACTGTTTATGAAAACATTTGTCTGCCCTCCTATTTAGATCATCATGCTCCAGACTATGATTTTATATTTCAAATTATGGAAAAATTAGGGTTAGAATCAAAGAAAGAGTGCTTTGCTGCCACCCTTTCTGGAGGAGAGCAACAGCGAACTGCCGTGGCAAGAGCCCTCTCAATCAAACCAGCGATTCTTCTCGCCGATGAACCGACAGGGAATCTGGATCGTAAATCAGGAGAAGAACTCTGTGACTTACTTCATTTTTCCCATCAATACTTTAAACAGACCATCCTTCTCGTTACTCATGATCTTGATCTGGCACGCACGGCCGAACGAATCATCACTCTAGAGGATGGGACAATTATTTCAGATACAGAAAACCCAGCCAAAAGGAAGGGAGGAGACCAGCTATGAAAAGAAAACCTTCTTCTATAGGAAAAAATCTTTACAAATTATTTTCCAACCGTTTGCTTGGCATCATCCTGTTTCTTATCCTTTTTCTAGGTTTTTCTTCGATAATCTATACTGATAGTTATGAACAGACATTAACGGAGCAACGAAAGACTACTTACGGAAGCTGGCATGCAGCTCTTTACCAGGCTAAAGATACAATAGAAAAACACCTTGAGAGCCATGCTTCTGTTGAACGTATTGGAAAAATGATAGTAGCCGGGAATGTTGTAATAGACGGGGAATCTACATTAAACGGTATGGGATACATAGATAAAACTCTTTCTTCACTCGGAAACATAACCTTATTAGACGGCACATTTCCTGAAAAAGAGAACGAAATTGCCATAGAAGCTTCCTATCTTAGCCGATTGGGTTATTCTGACCAACTAGGTCAAACAATACATCTTACAATCCTTTGCAATAATAAGCCTAATGATATAAATTCTGAACCTGTAAAACTTACATACGCTTTCCAGCTTTCTGGTGTAATAAAAGATTATTCGAATCAATGGAATACAAGTAATAATACCTTGGTCTCTTTTTTTGTCACACCGGCCTTTTGTGAACAGCTTTCGAGGGTGACCTTATTAATCCTGATATAGATGATTCTTTTACGAACAATCGTATTTTTAATTTCCTTTTCAAACAACAAATCCAACTCCTTACTGAAAAGAAAATCAGAACCGGAGATAGGATAACCGCAGATATCAATGGAAAAAACGTCACTTTTAAAATTAAAGGAATTATCTCGCATTTTAAGAATGATTTTCCATATAATTTAAAACCTGCTGCTCCCTACAGCATTTTATGCAGTAAAAGTCTTTACCGACAGTTATTTGAAACCTATGAATCATCCCTTACCTCCATAAATGTTGATTCTACTGCCATAGCATATCAAACAGATACTGCTCTTTCCCGAATCAGTGATACCGTAAACTTTGAAAATCATCGAATGGAAAGACAATCACAGCGTCAGTCTTTGATACTTCAATTCCTACAGGCTCTCGTAATCTGTCTCTCTGGATTCTTTTTAGCCAGCTTAATCCGGTTTGGACTCTACATTAATTCCGTCAGTCAGGAACGTAAAAAGTATCAGCTTTTCTATGCATTGGGAATGGAAAAAGGAACCATAAAAAAATTTTCCATAAGAAATATTTTCACGGAGAATATGTTAGGAACAATATTGTCCTTTTTCATATTTTTCTTATATCAATGTTTTCAACAGGGACGATTTCTTACTCAGACTGCCGATTATGTT
>JAUNBT010000371.1 GCA_030526985.1 Lachnospiraceae bacterium
TATGAATACAAAAGCGCTACTGGTAGTTGACGTTCAAGAAGAATATATCAAAAGAAATCAAGAAAATAGATAGTGTCTGCAACACATGAATTTGTATGGGAATAACAAACGCTATCAAAAGATATTGACAAAACTAACGAACGGTAGTATGATACCACCAAGAGGTGATTGGATGGAGCTAAAGGAATATCTCATACACAAATTTGGTAAAAGGCAAGGACAGTTCATTATTACGAATATGCTTGCAGAATGTTCATTACTGGAAAAAATGTGTGTTGGAGAAAATGCAGCGAATTCAAAAACAATGCAAATAAAAATATTTCCTCGTGTTGCACTATATCGTGTAATGCAAAAGATTATGTCAAAGGAGCAAGCCTATGAGATAGTATGGGAGTATACAAAGAATTGTATCTGTGAACAAACGAGGCGGCAATATCTGAAAATGGAAAAAGTACCGTTTTTCTTCCTGATTTTTCGAAAAATGTTTTTACATATAATGCGTCATAGCAGTCAATGGGATACAGAAGTGACACAAAATGCAAAAAATAAGTTTGCCTTTGCAGTTCATCGTTGTTTATGGAATGATACCTGCCAAAAATGTGGATGCCCGGAATTATGTAGAGTATTTTGTGACAGTGATTGGGAGAATTATGGAGCTTTACATAAGGTTAGATTTTGCCGAACCCAGACGCTGGGAACAGGCGGAAATCTATGTGATTTTACATTTTATAAGCAATCAGAAATTCGAGAGAAGGAATAACAAATATGAATTTTATTAGAGTTACCAAAGAAAATATTGAAAAAGAGCATATATGCTGTGCGATTTCCAATGACAAGGATATTCCAATGATTTGTTAAATGAATGTATTAGAGAATCGAAAGAAAAAGGTAAATCTGGTCTTTGTATTCTTTCTTCACCAAAAAAAACGACCATTTTTATCTGATCCAAAACATTTGTTATATAAAGGGTTTCAAGTGGCAGATACATCGGATGCTGGCATTAATCTGATGTATCTTCCTTTTGAAGATAATCAGGCAGTGCCAAAATTTACAGAAGCAGCAAGGCACCCACATATTAAAGATGGCGGATATGTTTTATACTACACAAGCCAATGTCCTTTCAATGGAAAATATGTACCTATTATTGAGCGTATTGCACAAGAGAACAATGTAGCATTTAAAGCAATCCATATAGAAACAAGAGAGCAGGCACAGTCTGTACCAAGTCCTTGTACTACTTATGCGATGTTTTATAATGGGAACTTTTTGACAAATGAACAGTTCAATGATAAGAAATTTTTAAAAATAATTCAAGAGAATGAGTCTAGAGGAGATGGTAATTATCACAGATAATATAGATACAAAGTCTACGCAACGTAGGTTGTTCTTTGGATTAACTTGAGATATGATTTTTTCATCAAGTGATAGGAGAGGAAAAATATGAGTTATGTTACAGGTAATCTTATTCGAACGTTGCGTGAAAAAGAGAAGATGACACAGCGAGAACTTGCTGAGAAACTATGTGTCAGCGATAAAACAATATCAAAGTGGGAAACCAATAAAGGACTCCCGGATATAGGTATTCTTGAAGAATTGGCAAAGGTGCTAAAAATTTCAGTGGCAGATTTATTTACAGGCGAATACAAGAGAAATGAGAATGTATCTGCCAATATGAAAAAACAGCATTTTTATGTGTGCCCAATTTGTGGGAATGTAGTTACTGCCATTGGTTCAGGGAGCTATTTCTGTTGCGGAGTCAATCTTTTTGAGCAGGAAATATGCTTCGAAACAGATGAGCAACACAAAATAAAAGTAGAAACAATGGATGAAGAATATTTTGTATCTGTGCCTCATCCGATGGATAAAAAGCATTACATTTCATTTATTGCATATTTGACGTCGGATGACATAGAACTAAAAAAACAGTACCCACAGCAAGAGGTATGTGCTAATTTCAGAATAAAGGGACATGGTGTAATCTGTTTGTTCTGTAATCATCATGGAATGTATGGTGTTCGAGTTTAGTGATGTATGTTGAAACATATTCTTGTAGTTTTGGTAGTTGTCATTGCTGGTAATTTTATATTGAGATTTCTGAAACAGAGGAACGATTGCAACAAGATGTAGTTGTAATCGTTTTTTTGCAACTTACATAACGGATACAGCAACTTAGTGCAACAGGGGTAGACAAATGGATTCATTCGGCTATGATGTATAGAGAGCAGGAAGAAGAGGTGGAAACGGTGAAACTTACAGTTGTCGTATTGCAAAGACTATATGAATGAACATGAAAGAAGGTAAAAGTTTGGAAAAAATATTAGCTATTGTAGGAATTACAGGTGGTATCCTCTGCGCTGTTGCAGATTGTCTGCTTGATTTAAAGGGAGCTGAGAATCAAAAACTTGGGAAACAAAAGGTAATTGACAGTAAATGGAGTCAGATGGCACATTGGAGATTCCCAGCGTCCATTATTATTGCAATGTTTGCAGTACCAATGTATACGGCAGGATTCTGGGCGTTGATGAACCGGGTTGATGCATCTCATACAAGGCTTGCATTGGTA
>JAUNBT010000372.1 GCA_030526985.1 Lachnospiraceae bacterium
CATTGCTTCCGCATCCGGTATTCTGATAGGTGTCGTCGCCACAGCGCCTACTGCAATTCGTGCATCTGTGCAGATCTCATTCTCCACGGTAATTACCGCTGCCACACCGACAATGGCCAAATCCATCGCCTTACGTACCGCATGCTTGATGTAAACAGCCCTTTGATTCTTTGCAAGCGGTGGGAAATGAATTCCTGTCACAATATCTCCCGGCTCCAGTCCAGTCTTCTTGACACCTTTGAAAAATTCCTGCGCCTTCATTTCACGGTCACCGTCCAACCCGTGATACAAAATCTTTGCGTCTGATGCCAAAAGGATCGGTCCGGAATCGCAGGATGGTGATGCGTTACAAATATTGCCCACCATCGTGGCCTTAGCACGAATCTGTGTGGATGCGATACTTTTCGCAGCCGTTGCTACTGCAGGATATTTTTCTTTTACCAACGGCGACATCTCCAAAGTTCTTAGAGTCGTCAGCGCACCAACCTTCAGTCCTTCCTTCTCATCATACTCTAAATAATCCAGGTCCTTTAATTTCTTGATATCAATCAGGTATTCAGGCACCGGATCAACAGCATGATCCTTCATCGGAATAATCAAGTCCGTAGCGCCTGCCATAATTCGGGCAGTTGGTCCAAGTTCTGCCTGCAAATTACAGGCTTCATCCAAACTTTGTGCAACCAGATAATCAAATTGTGGTAATATCATTTACTTCCTCCTTGTTCATAATGAAAATCATTCTTCAAATGGGTTATATTCTGCCGGGATTTTAAGAATTTTCTTTGCCAGTTCAATAAACACAGGTATAAACAGATATGAACAAACCCATGCGATCACTATAAACAAAATCCAAATTCTCATCCAAGCCATAAAAAATACGATAAACGGCAAATGCAGCATAAGAACACAGCTGATAAAGCTCATTGCCAGACTCATCAATGTCGCAAATGGAATTGCTGTGATTCCTGTACAAATAATACGGAATTTTTTACTTCCTGGCTTGGCATACTTCAATGCAACTCTTTGCCCCCACAAGGTAAACGGCAAAAATATAGCTATTATCATCTCAAGAACATAACTAACACCGGTATCTACTGCAATTGCCGGCCAGGTCACCCCTCCGGCATTGATCGCTTCTGCAATCAATGAAAATAGCACTGCCAGCACGAGATTGTACATCAGATTCATTACAATATCGACTTTTCGTTTCGTATTCACATTCTCCCTCCTTGTCTTGCCAATCATCATGGCATTGATTTGATTACAACGATTACTCTGTTAATACTAAGATTACAAGAGATTCCTCCGGAACTGAAGTGAAGATATGGAAAGGGATTTTCCAAAATGGAAAAGATATTCAGGTTATGATATAATACCTTTGATGCAGAATTAGCAGAGTTGAAGGGAGTGTATGAAATTGGATGAGAAAAACATATACCACGTCTCGACACAACAAATTCAAATTTTTTTAAAAGCAGTAGAGCTCAAAAATTTTACCCAGGTAGCTAATTATTTTAATTTTACTCCATCTATGATAAGCAAAACCATTACTTCCCTGGAAAACAATACTGGGCTAAAACTTTTTGTACGGAAACCACACGAATTAACGCCCACACCTGCGGCGCTTTTTCTCGCTAAAGAATGGCGCCAGTATATCGTATCTATTTCCAACAGCATCACGAAGGCTCATGCATATCAGAACGACTCCCTTCGTAAGATCGTTTTAGGATTTGTGGACTCTTCGTCTACCGTGGATGAATTGATTGGAAATTCTATTTCAGAATACTTGAAGTGCAACCCAAATATCAATATATCCGTCGAAAAGCATGATATGCATCGAGCTGCGGAGCTCTTAAATTCAGGCATGCTCGACATGATTATTACGAGTGCGATAGAGACCCCGTTTCTGGACGAACATGACCTTCCCTGGGAAAAAATATACGATACAAGCGCCGCCGTATATATTCCAAAAGGAAACGACCTTTTTGGCAGGGCATCTTTGACTTTCCAGGACTTGAAAGGTCAGCCCTTTTTATCCTTAAACCCTCTCATGCATCCGTCCTACCATAGCTGGCTGTTCTCCACATGCGAAAAACACGGTTTTATCCCCCATATCACCGCTGAATTTCGCACTGTGCGCTCACTTATGTTTAACCTGAAACTCAATCAGAATATATTTCTTGGAGATTCCATCACCTCAGATTGGTGCGATGATAACCTGAAAATGTTTCTCTTACCTGAAGAATCCTTCACGCTTATCTCCTGGCGAAAGGATCATACACGAGAACTCAACGATTTAAAGAATCACTTAAAATGTGTCTATTCACAAAATCACCTGCCTGCCTAAAAAAAGACCAGCAAGCAGGGATGCAAATAAATCCCTTGCCTTCCGGTCTTTTCATAGTCTGTGAATCAGAATACTCTGTCTTCCACATCCAGCGAGTACAGCTCTCTCGACTTGTAATGGGTATGGAGCAGCTTGTGGGAGATCGGGCCGTTTGGCGTCTTCAGATACTCGTCGTAAAGAGCCTTCACCTCTTCGTTCTCGTGGGACT
>JAUNBT010000373.1 GCA_030526985.1 Lachnospiraceae bacterium
TTACGAATTCTGGCAACACCATAGGTTCCTAAAGTTAAAGCACATGGAAATACATGTCCTCCATTATAATCTGTATGTTCTCCGATCAGATTCACACGACCAGGAGAGAAGTAACAACGTATATCACCTTCATCTCCGAATAATTCGTGGAATTTTGCAACACTTTGTTCTTTCATGAGTACCGCCTTTCTTGTCATCTTGTATCAATTAGACATTTCCTTATCTTTATATTAAGTATGCCTTACTCAGAAGAAAAAAACAATCTCTAATTTGGGGGAATGATGGAAAAACAGCATAAGATTTTACTTTATTCATAGACTGATAAGAGGTGATGAAATGAAGAAATTGCATCCGGTATTTTGGGCATTTTTGTTTGGACTTATAATGGGTATTTTATGGCCCAATCTATTCTTGAAATCTGCATGGAAAATTAATGGGACAGCAGATATCCTGGTTCTCCAAAAATGTCTGGAAGAATCCAGTTTTGGAAAAGATTATTTTTGGTATCTATTAAAACAAAAAGGTGTTTTCTACCTATTTGCAGGACTAATGGGGATTTCTATCTTTGGAGTTCCGGTAGGATTTTTAGGAATGGCTGGAATGGGATTTTACATAGGAGCTCTTTTGACTTCCATGCTACTTGTGGGAGGAATTCAGGAATTATTTTTTGGGCTGGCTATGCTGGTTCCCCAGTATTTTTTCTACTTACCTGTTTCCATGTCTTTCTTTGATAATTGTATTCAAATGTCTATGGGATATTGGAAGAATATTTCTTACTATAATAAAAATTATATTTATTATTTTGTTCGGATGTTGGGACTGATTTTTTTGATTGTATTAGGTGTTTTCATGGAAAGTTATGTAAATCCAGTGATTTTGAAATTTCTGTTAAAAAAATTTAAATTTTTTTGAAAAATAAAATCACAAGATATGGTAGACTGATATTATGTAATCCACAAGAAATGGTGGAAACCCTTGTAAATAAAGGGATTGAGAGCGGATTTGTGAAAAAATGGTGTTTGATTTTATGTCGATTTATGCGTATAATCATAAATGAAGGGTGAATTGCTTTTATAATACTTAGAAGAGGACTGAAAAGTACATGAAAATTGCAATTCAAAAATTTGTCTATTATTTACATAATGAAAAGAAAACATCACATAATACGGAGATATCCTATCAGAGGGATTTGAAAAAATTTGAAGATTATTTGACAGAACAGGGAGTGGGAGATATTTCTAATGTGAATTCGCCGCTTTTGAATTCTTATGTTTTATATTTGGAGCGGGAGAAGTTTGCAGCCTCCTCAATTTCTAGAAATGTGGCATCTGTGAGAGCATTTTTTCAATATCTTTTTAAAAACCATGAGATTCAAAATGATCCTTCCGAGGGATTGAAGCCTCCGAAGGTGGAGAAGAAGCCACCAGAGATTTTGACTGAGACAGAAGTGACTCTTTTGTTGGAACAGCCGGATAACGATACACCAAAAGGTATGCGGGATAGAGCAATGTTGGAACTGTTGTATGCAACAGGAATGCGGGTAAGTGAACTCATTCATTTAAAAGTAACCGATGTGAATTTACAGTTGGGTTATGTCACATGTCATGACAGCAATAAGGAACGGATTATTCCTTTTGGTACACCATGTAAGAAAGCATTGACCAGTTATTTATCAAAAGCAAGGGGAAGTTTTGTAGGGGATCGGGAGATGGAAGAGTTGTTTACCAATTGTTCTGGTAAATCTATGAGCCGTCAAGGATTTTGGAAGGTGTTAAAAGGCTATGCCCAAAGTGCTGGAATCACTACGGATATCACACCGCATACGCTGCGTCATTCTTTTGCGGCACATTTACTTTCCAATGGTGCAGATATTAAGAGCGTACAGGAAATGATGGGGCATTCGGATATATCGTCGACACAGATGTATTTAAATCTTAATGTAAATAAAATGCGAGATGTCTATATGAATGCACATCCCAGACATTAAAAAAGAAAAAACAGGAGCGTATAGCTCCTGTTTTTTCTTTTTTAATTGGCTCAGTGAACCAAAGATACTCTAACATTCTTCCGCAATGATTTTCAGAAGCCGCTCAGAGTCATCCCAACCCAGACATGGATCGGTGATGGACTTTCCATAAATATGGTTTGGCCCGATTTTCTGAGTGCCTTCTTCGAGATAGCTTTCAATCATGACACCTTTTACCAGAGTGTGAATATCATGATCTACACGGCGGCTATGGAGAACTTCCTTGGTAATACGAATCTGTTCTTTGAATTGCTTATTGGAGTTGGAATGATTTGCATCAATGATAGTAGCAGGATTCAGCAAATCTTTTTCCGCGTATTTTTCCATAAGTAATTGGATGTCTTCGTAGTGGTAGTTTGGAATAGCTTCTCCATGTTTGTTCACTGCACCACGTAGGATCGTGTGGGCAAGTGGATTACCGGATGTCTTTACTTCCCATCCACGATAGATAAAATCATGGCTTCCCTGTGCTGCAATTACAGAATTGAGCATAACACTGATATCTCCACTGGTTGGATTCTTCATTCCT
>JAUNBT010000062.1 GCA_030526985.1 Lachnospiraceae bacterium
TGTTTCGGTTGTTGCCTCTGTATCAGCACTTAAGTCTTCCTTTGCATAGACATCATCTTCACTTAAATTAACTTTTACACTGTTTCTTACCGTGACATTTTCCTCTGTGACTTTATCTCTTGTATCGGAAAGCTTAAACTGAAATTTTACAATACCGGAGGTTTCTAATTGGGCAAGATTTACTGCAAAATCTGTCACATTGGAGGCAAGAACTGCTGGTTTTGTCTCATCACTATCGGTAATAAATTCCGTTCCCGTGCCATCTGCTTTCTCCTGTATTCTGCCTGTTTGTAAAGAATAGCAGACTTTCTGGTCCGTTTCGTCCCACCAGATTCGATGGATGCAGTCTTTATTATACAGAATTAACTGTTTTTCTGTGACAGCATTATTTCCTTTTGAAACTGCCTTTTGACTTTCACTACTATCAACACTCAGTGTCTGTCCTTTTGCTACTGCATCGTTTAATACAAAGGAACCATTTTGCTGGTAACTGATTCCCCTGTTTGCTCCCATAATCAATGTTCCAAGTTTATCGGCAAGGTCCTGGCTGTCAATTTGATTAGAGGCATTCCCAAAAAGAGAACGAAACTGATTGGAGCTGCTCCCAACAAAATGACTGATTGTCACTGCCATAATACCGATAATCGCCACACTGATAATTAATTCAATTAAGGTTACACCTTTATTATTTTTCATTTGTTTTACCTCTTAGAAATAATTTCATAAGTTCCGCCTCTTAAATCTAATTCAATCTGAAATGTCTTCGACCCTCTTGCAATTGTAATTCTTTTTACATATACTGCGCTGTCTCCTTTTGTTACTGGCATAAACCAGGCCTTTGTGGCCGTGACTCTATCCTTTCCTTCCCCATCCGTTTGTGCTCCACAGGAATTTTCCTGCTGCAACGGATAAAATCCTCCTGTACTCCGGTCAAAGGTAAGAATGATGCCAGTTTCATTAATCGGGATGTCCGTTTCATCTACTGACTCCTCTGACAGATCAAGTACAGTATCGTAGGTAACGGTAAGTTTCTTATCGCCCACCCTCTCTGTGTCCATCAGTACTTCTGTTGTCCCGTTGTGACAGTAATAATCCACATAATAATAGCCATCAGCCGCCCTGTAAAAATGCATTTTCCCTGAAAGACGGCTCATTGCCTCTGTCTTTGTTCGGTCCAATGACACGCCAATCTTATTGGCACCAGACTTTGCTCCTGTGCCTAAAATACTGTTAAAAGAAGGAACGAGTACAGAAAGAAGGGTCATGAAAATGCCGATTGTGACAATAAGTTCAACCAGACTGAAACCACTGTTATTAAATTTTTTGTACATATAACATTGTTTTGACATGTTACGTCCTTGCCACACGACATTTCCTCCTTTCTGTTATTTACTGTTTTTCCCAATTCTCGTATAGAATCAAATCCGAAAGATCCAGGCTGTTTTCCTCCACACTGCTGATGGAGCCTGTTGCAACACCATTTAAGATATACTCCTCCCCGTCCCAGAAAAAATCCATAGGACAGCGTTCCTCATTTGATAACTCTTCTGTCTGCCCGTTCTTATAACGGCACTGGAATACTTTTGCTGTATCTTCGGCTGACGAATGCAAACTGGCTTTATTTTTCAATGTAACTGTACCACTGGCAATCAATATGCCCTCGTAGGATACGTTATTATCTACTGTTACATTTCCAAGGCAAATGATTAATCTTGGATTATTATTTTCTACAAAATCTTTCGTAAGTGTAAAGTTACCCGTTTCTTCTGATTTATTACCGCCCGTTATATTGCTGTCTCCTGCAGCGATCAGATATGCCCGATATCCTGTTTTTGTCTCAAAATAATAGTATTGATTTCCATTATCTTCACTTCCATAAGTAGAAAGATAGTTTTTCAGGCTATCTCTGTCAATCAAATTATCAAAAACTGTCCGGTTCAATAATTTTTCATTATGTGAGACGCCTGTTTCCTTTCCATCCTGATCATAATGAACTACTTTACCAGAAAGGCTCGCATAGGATGTAATCATCTTTTTATTAAGTGCATAAAAGCTGTCCTGATAACCGGCTTCTTCCTCAATCAGATTACTTCTGCTTTCCTCACTTTTCTTCCCGTCAGAGGAAGTTATCAGGCTGTTTTCCCCGGCTGTATCGGATGCAATCAGCAGATTCCCATTTGTGGTATACCTGAGGAAATTATCTTCTTGATTAATAATAGAACCATTCTTCAAATAAAAATTCAAATATTTTTCCAGATAATTTTTTCGATCTGCTATCTTATTATACGCTTCCATGTAGGCTGCCGCATTCTTTTCTGCTGTCTCCACTGTAATCTTTGAAGCATCTTTGCCGACAAAATCCAGATAAAGATAAAATAAAGGTTCATCTGAGTTTTGATAAGCCACTAAAGTGCCATCTTGTACACCAAAATCTTCTAATGATTGATTCCCCAGTTCTTCCAATTCTGTCTCTACATTTACCATAGTTCGGGAAGAATCGCTGCCAACCCATTCCATCAATTGTTCATATTCGTTCCGTGACATTGGATTTCCATAGCTTTTTCCATCCCCGATTGCCTCCGTTGGAACAAGATAAGCAAGCTGGTTACTTTTTACCGTAATACTTTCTCCCATAAGAATCTGACCACCTGCACTCTGAGATGAAGTGCCATTTGAATCTGTAATCTTCGATGTCGGTATAGAAATGTAGCTGTTTCCTGCAAGGAGAAGTTTTTTCAGTCCACTAAAATCTAATGTTGTATTCTGTCCATTTACCAGAATCGAACTGCTTAAATCCTTATCTGATGTATTGGCAAACAAAGAACTCTCATTCTCATTTTCTTCTGAGCTGCCCTTGATATCGTTGTCCGTATTACATAGTGCTGCCCTTGCAGATGTTGGATTCCCAAATCCATAATATTCCCCTCCAGCCTCCACAGTACAGCCGGAACCTTTTATCGTAAGATCATCGGAAAGATAGGTTCTCCCCAATAAATGAACTGCACTATTGTTACCTTCTAACAAAAGATTCGAAGCCCACAGGCTCATCGTTTCTCCTGTCGTAAAACGACTTCCCGTTTTTACTGTAATCGGACCTCCCGTGACAACTCTTTCTCCCTGCTCAAAGGTTACTGCGGCATTATCTTCTAAAATAATTCCGTCCGTTCCACCGTATACACTCCCGAAAACGGTATGTTCCGATTCCTCTATCACCATACTTTTATCCGCAATCAGAGTCATATTCATAAGATCTGGCATGGAAGTTGACTGGGTAAAATGAATATCCGGGATGGATAAAACCAAGTCCGTATTGATAATGGAGGCATGTCCGTCTTCTTCCACAAAAGTAACCTTCACCCCTTCTAAGATAATCCCTTTTGTAACGCTTTTTAACATAACTGCGTCTTTTGAAGAACTAATCTCAAAATTTCCGGTTTTCCCCGATGATTCCACCAGACTGGTCAGATATTCCAATTTGTAATGATTTTGGTCCGCCTGATTTTGTCCTAATTCTTCCTTTAAATTATTTAAATACTGTTCTTTGAACATTGTAAGCCGCAGACTGTCAGATTCTGCTCCCTCTGTGACACTATAACGTTCTAATACATAAGAATATGCATCGGACATGGCATTTCCCATGTCAACTGCCAATCCGGCACGGATTTCATCTAACACCTGCTCTGCACTGTAAAATGTATTCTTCTCTTTTAAATTCGTTGCTCTCATCTGATAATTTAAAAGAGTCACATACAGAATCGTTGTAACCAAAATCCCCACAAAAGCAATGGCAATGAGGACTGTTACTACAGACATTCCCTTTTGATTCAATTGTCTTTTGTGAATTATTTTCTTCATCGTATCTAATCTTCTTTCGATCCATTAAGCACAGCTAATGGTTTTCCTGCAAATTTATTTGCTGCTTCGCCGGTTTCATAGATTTCCACTTCGGCAGTAAATAACCGGTCTTTCGCTTCTGAGTCTGCTAAATTATTACTGTCCGTTATTGTCTTTGCAACTGAGCCCTGCCGTTGTCTGACATTTCCACTTCTCATATCCCGATAGGTAAGCGCCATCTGGTTTTCTGTTCTCCGGTTTCCCGTAATACTGTCAAGTGCTGCTAAGTTAGAATCCAAATTAGTTCTAAGCTTTGTGGCACTACGGAATGCAGAGACATTTGTTGTCCAGTTTGTCGCCACTGGTATTTCATTGATATCCACTGACATTTTATAATTATGCTCTTTTACATCAAGATCACTCACTGTCTCTCCTGTTATACTGTCTGTCTCTACCTGTTTAATCAAATACAGGGAAAGATCTAAGTTGGACAGATTATTAAAAAGAATTCTATCCCTTATATTCCCGGTATCCACAGAATAATAATTCGGTTGGAAAAACAAATAGACAGAGCGAAGAGTACCGTCTGATTCTGAATTATCATAAATAATATGATCATCCAAAAGATAACAGTCACATTCCCCATCGGTATGATTTTTCCCACTACATCCTAACAAATCCGGGTCATCAAACTGATATAGATAATCGGCCGTCACCTTCTGCATCCCGCCACTTTTTGTCACATCTACCGTAAGGGTTCGGGTCAAGTGTCTCCATATTTCTTCCTCCGACATGTTTTTTCCTTCATGGGCCGACTCATATATACCCCCATAATATTCCGCCACTTTCTCATTTATCTTATTTTCCTGGACTAAAAATGCATCTTCATATACATTAAGATCATCAATAGACGGAATATTCTGGTCGTTGATCCCGGTTCGGCTGTTATTGTGATAGGTGGATGCATCTAAAGAAATCTTTGCATCAAAATCGTAATTTTCTCCTTTTAAATCTACAATAGAAAAATAATATTCTCCCTCTTTATTTCCTTGAAATTCCCAGGTCTCTCCTCCATCCTTCGATATAATACTGCTTGTCACTTTGGAAAGATTATCGAGTGCACCGCTCTTTTCATATTTGACAACATCATTTCCCTTCCGGTCAATCTCCTTTACCTTCGTAAAATCAACTCCATTCATAATATCGAACCGGCTCACACCATTTTCATCGACAGGATAGTTAAATTCTAAAGCCAGTTCTTCCAATGAATTGGCTTTCACTTCCTCCATAAGATTCGAAGCCGCAAGTGTCGCCTCCTGAAGCTTAGCTGATTTTTTATTTAATATGGCAGAAGACTGAAATCCTTTCGAAAGAACTACCGCACTGATGGAAAAAATGGACAATGCCAGGATAACTTCAAGCAGTGAAAAGCCCTGATGGCCCATTCTCTTCTTTGTATTATACACCATAACATTGTCCCCCTTTTCAGGCTGAATTTACTGCCCAATATGTGATTCTGTCTTAATTTCTACTGTTATTATCATTCTCACTGTCATTTTCAAGCGCCTTAAATGGATCCGATACTCCTGTTTCCACAGAAGGCACGGAAGGTTCTTCATATTCTAATCCTGTCCCTGACATGGTAAAGGCATTGATATTCATAGTTCCGCTGATATATCCAGATGAACTGTCAAAGTTTACCGATATAGAATCAATCGTTCTTCTTTTTGTATCTTTAAAGATTGACTCCATGATTTTTTTAAGTCCACTGTAATCGGTCCTATAATCATAGGCCGTCATTGTATTATAAAGTGTCATGGCCGGTTCCACTGTACTATCTGTGACTGTAGTTGAATCAGCTCCATTTATACTCGCCGTGGTTGATTCTCCCAAAGCATTCTCCGTCGAATTACTCTCTGTTGCATCACTCTGTGCAGTTGATGTTCCACTGACTGATGTCGACTCTTCTGATGACGACTCAATTGACCCCACTTCCGTCTTATCTCCAATGGAAATACCGGAAATATCCACTTGCGTCAGGTCCTCGAACTGCAATGCCAATGCAATCATATCTTCTTCTTTTACATCCGAAGGAAATGAATCTAAATAGGCATCTACTTCAGCCTGCATCTTTTCTGTTTCAGAAACATAATAACTTTGCTGGCTTTGAATCTCCAAAAGGTCATTTACCTTCTGTTCTAATTCCTGGTTTTCTGCCTTAATTTCATTCATCCGCTCCATCTGAGGTTGAAATACAAATAAAAAGGAAACCAGTAAAAGAAGCAGGGACCCGGCAATCATAAGATATTTTTTATATTGTGATAATTTCTCCATTCCCTTCTCCTTTCCTATTCACTTCCATCAGAAATTGCCGCTTCCTCGGCATAAGTACAAGTCACACTAAAAGATACATTTCCATCGCCACCTTGTGCCGTGCCATCTGTAATCCCCGTTGTTTTCACATCACTTAAACTCTCAAAGGTGCGAAGCTGCATAAGAGTATGCGCTGCCGCTTCTTTTGAATCCACTGTAATATCCATCATCACTGTTGTTCCGGTTGCCTGAAAAGAAAACAAAGTAAAATCTTTTGGCATCTTCTGCTCTAATTCTCCTAAAAACAAAAGCAGATTTTCATTGGGTGTTTTTGTATAAGCATAAAGAGACTGAAAACTGTCATACATCTGCTGAGTCTTCGTATAGTTATTGTAAATCTGTTCTATATCGCTTAAATTGGCAATACGTTCTTCCAGTTTTGCCTTTTTATAACTTTGATATCCTCGAAGCCCTAATCCGGATCCCGCAAGAACGATTGCACAAAGAACTGCAGTAACAGTAATCAGCATCCCATCCGTCTTTTTTTCTTTTCCTGATTTTTCCAGCTTGCCTTTCTTTTTGCCAGAAATACTCTTTTCCATCAGGTTCATCGGATTATTTGTACATCCAATTGCCGTAATATAAGCTCCTATATTTTCAACCCTTTTGGACGCTTCCATAAACCGGATTGGGATTCCCAATTCATTTTCCAAAAGGAAATCCATTCCTTTTATACTAGCACCTGTTCCAATCAGGATAATATCATCAATATCCTCCCCTTTATTTCTGCTATAATAATCTGTAATTCGCAAAAGATTGTTGGTAAGATAACGAAGTCCTTCTGTAGCTTCTGTCTGAAACTCCTCCCCTTTTGCATCAAAACCCGGAAGAACGAAATTATCTTTTTCAAGAAGCTCTAACGCCTGAGCCTGAGTCAGACCCTGGTCCGCATAAGCCTCCTCCCTGAGATAATCTGTAATTCCGGTAAGGCCGTGGTTGACATTACGCTGCATCGTCATCATCCGGTCTTTTAAAACGATAATCTGACTATTTTTGGCTTCAATCTTGACATACATATGTATGCCATCCCGGCTTTGACTCTGAACCGCCTGTAAAAGGCTGTTACCTCCGTAGTCTATCGCTTTTAGAGAAAGCCCCGCTTCCTTAGCCGCCTCCATGTATCCCCTCACCAGGCTTTTTGGTGCAGCCGCAACTAAAAGCTTTAACTGTTTCTTTCCCTCAAGTTCCTCCACTCCCAGTTTCGAATAGGAAATCTGGTACTGAGAAACATCAATGGGAAAATAGTCCCCACTATTGATTTGAATTAAATTCTGGATATTTTTGTCCTTTACTGCCGGAATCGTAACCTCTCTGTTAGCAATTCTGCTCGATTCCACCGTAAATACTGCCTTTTTTGTACCCAACCTTTCACTCTTAACAATCCCGCGGATTATTTCCCCAATCTGCTGTGGATCTTTTATAATTCCATCATCGACAATACCATCTGGAAGAGGCACAGTAAGGCAGCGATATACTTTATTCTTTTTTGATCCATCTTCCGTGACAGCCAGTTTAATTCGGGCACTTCCGATCTCAATCCCCAGTATTTTTGCCATGTGCTTTCTCCTTTCGTAAAATTATATCCTGTTGTGATATCTTTTTAACCGTTTCTATTTCTATGTATCATGAGGTCAAATATGATTGAGCTCTTCCCCATTTTATCATACAAAACAAATCTTTACCAGCAAATGGTCTTGAATCTGTTAAAATCCAGATAAATACCACTGAATCCACTCTTCGCCAAACAACATACTGATATAAACTCCGGCTGCAAGGTAAGGTCCCATTGCTAAAACCCGATCCGCTCCTCTTATTTTCATCCTTGCAATATGAATGACCGAGCCCAAAATACATCCTAAAAAGAGTGCCAGTAAAATATTTTTCCAGCCAATCATCAGTCCACAGACAGCCATCAGCTTAATATCTCCTCCGCCGATCGCTCTGCCGTCACTTGCAAGAAATAAGAGATAAAGTGGAAGACTGACAGCAAAAAAGCCAATCAGCCAGCTTCTCCATAAAGATATGTTTACAAAAAAATGTATTATACCGAATGCTAAAATCCATAAATTTAACGATGGTGGTATCTCGTATGACTTTAAATCTACTAAACTTAAAAGAACCAGGGCTGTTGTCATAAGACAGTATAGCCCTGATATAATATTCCATCCATGAATAAAGAAAATAAGCAGGTAAAGGAGACCGTGAAGAAGTTCCATCCATGGAGCTGGAACGAAAAGAATATCATACCGATTGCTTTTCCTCGCCAGAACATATACTCCCACTCCGCATATAAAAACGACAGCCAGTGATAATAATTCTTTTCCCATCTCCATATCTCTTCTTTCTTGTCTCCTTTCTTCTTCCTGTCTTATTCTTTTAAGGTTCTATAGTGGTTGTAACGCCTCCCCTTGACGCCTGCAACGTATTATAATTATGATAAACCGGAACTAATATTCCGACTAATACTGCAATCAATGCTGCAACCACTATGACCTTACAAATGGAATTTCCCCTTTTTCCCGGTTTGTACTTCATAGATTACACGCCCCCTTATGATGACGATTTAATTTCCGGCACCACTAGTCATTAAATCAGTAGGATCGTATGTTACTTTGAATGAGTCACCACTAATATTAATAGTTGCAGATATTGTTCCTTTCGTACCACCGGTACCAGTACTACCCTTAGCATTCCATCTGGAAGATTTCAAAGTGATATTAGTATTTTCTTCCCCTACTTTTTTAAAAGTTTCTTCTGTGTATTCATTGATAGCAGTAATATAATCTGTTGCTGTATCAGTAGAAGAAATAGTAGTTCCTGTAGTTGTCATTTTTATGGTATATACTCCATCATTAATTACATACAATCCATCTGAATTTGCAACTTTCAGTGCCTGTACCAGATTCTGCATATTGGATAAATCAGCAGATTGTCTGGATCTCTCCACATACTTAACATACTGAGGTGCAAGAATACCTACCAGGATTGCCATAATAGCAACGACGATAATTAATTCTACCAATGAGAAACCTTTGTTGTTTTTACTTTGTTTTTTGAACTTTTTCATAATTCATTCTCCTTTTCTTTTATGTATTTTTGATAGTAAATTATTTTATTAACACCGCATTGCGGATATTAACTTGAGAAATTAACCTGTTCTTTGTTGTTACATTAATTACTTTCAGACATTTCAATCGTAATCGAAGCCGGCTTATATTCAACCGTAACTCTTCCGTCACTCTCAATGTAAATTACTGCCTGAATTGTCTTTTTAAGCTTATCTGGATAATTAGTATTTGTAATCTCCGGATTCTCATTAACCCATCTGCTTGACTTCAAAGATATACTATATTGATTATTTTCTTTACCAGAGACAACATTTTTTTGATCTATGGAAAAATCAATTCCTGTATATTCTTTTACTGCCTCTAATGCGTCGCCGGAGATATTATTATAACTCGCATTTTTTGTTACTTTATACTTATATGTAACATGATCATCCCACATTGTAATTGCATAATAGCCAGCTGGAATATTATAGGTTCCATCAGAGCTTGCAACTTTAATCGCTGCAACCAGATTGTCCAAATTGGAAACATCTGCGGCTTTCCTTGTTCTCTCCACATATTTCACATACTGTGGTGCTAAGATCCCGACTAAAATTGCCATAATCGCAACGACAATAATCAATTCAATCAGCGAAAACCCTTTATTATTTGGCTCTCTCGCCCTTTCCATTATTCTCATTTTCTTTATCCTCCTTTGCTCTCTCAGCTAATTTACTCCCGAAAGAGTATCGTACAATGTTGTCATCGGCAGTAAAACTGCAATTACTATAAATCCGACTACAAATGCCATAACCACAATAATCAGTGGTTCAATTGCTGCCATTACCGACTGGGTTGTCATCTCGACTTCCTCATCGTAGTAGTCTGCCAATTTGTCCATCATTCCTTCCAAGTTACCAGTGTCTTCTCCGATACTGATCATATGATAGGTAACAGGAGGAAATAGATGGCCTGCCTTTTGGAGCGGCTGGGAAAACGGAATTCCCTTCATTACCTCTTCTCTCGCATCAAGTACCGCTTCTTTGTAATGGACATTGTCCATATTGGTCGCCGTCATTTCTAGTGCCTGTACTAAAGGAACACCTGCGGCAAGCAACGTACTTAATGTCCTTGCCATCTTGGCACAGGCTGTCTTTTTTACCAATTTTCCAAAGATGGGAATCCGAATTTTTATGTTGTCTACTATACTTCTTCCATCCGGTGTCCGTATAAACATCTGAAGCCCTGCAAAAATCAGTGCCACCACTGCCAACAAAATGTACCAATAATGAATCAGAAAATCGCTGGCTCCCATTACCATCAAAGTAACTGCCGGCATCTGGGTATCTAAATCCTGAAACATAGTAACAAATTGGGGAATTACGAAAGTCAACATTACAATGATAACTGCGATGGTTACAAATACCAGAATGATTGGATAGACGGTAGCTTTCTGCACCATAGATTTTAAATGAGCTTCTTTCTCAAAATGAGTGGCCACTCTTGCAAAGGAGGTATCTAAACTTCCTGAATTTTCTCCTGCCTCCACCATATTCACTAAAATTGGTGGGAATATTTTATCCTGCATCGCCATCGCTTCTGCTAATCCGCTTCCGCCTTCTAACTCAACCATAACTTCCCAGATTGCTTTTTTGAGATGTTTATTTTCCGTCTGTTCGTGGAGCATGGACAAAGCTTCTTTAATTGCGACTCCTGCAGTAATAATACTGACGAACTGCCTGCAAAAAATGCTCAACTCTCTTGGTTTTACTTTTTTTCCAATGGTAATGTCCAAATCTTTATTTAAAATACTCTGTTCCTTTACTTCGATGGGTATCAGGCCTTTACTTTTCAGGCTTTCATATACTCTCATCTGATCATTTGCTTCCATGGAACCTTTTTGTTCATTTCCAAGGGAATCCACGGCAAGCCAGGAAAACTCAGCCATACATACCACCTTCTTTCTTCTGCTTTAAAAATCAAGCATGACTCTTTTACTCATTGCCGCCTGATCCTGGGAGAATGCGACTGCATCTTCTGCTAAGATCAGATTATTCATATACAAATCATAGATTGCATCGTCCATTGTCTGCATGCCAAGCTTTCTGCTTGTCTGGATGGTGGACGGAATCTGATACGTCTTTCCTTCCCGGATCTGGTTTCTTATGGCACTGGTCGCAAACATAATTTCTAGCGCTGCCACTCTTCCTTTTCCGGATGCTCTCGGAATCAACTGCTGGGATACCACACCTTCTAATACAGTAGAAAGCTGGATCCGGATTTGCTGCTGTTGTCTTTCCGGAAATACATCGATGATCCTGTCTACGGTATTTGCCGCCCCCACGGTGTGGAGTGTAGATAGGACTAAATGTCCTGTCTCCGCCGCCGTTATCGCTGTGGATATGGTTTCAAGGTCTCTCATTTCTCCTACAAGGATCACATCCGGGTCCTGCCTTAGGGCTGCCCTCAGTGCGTGAGAATAACTTTGTGCGTCGCTTCCGATTTCTCTTTGGTTTACAATAGACCGGCCGTGGCGGTGAAGATATTCAATCGGATCTTCCAATGTAATAATATGCTGTTTGTATTTTTGGTTAATCACATGAATCAGGGATGCAAGTGTTGTAGATTTCCCGCTCCCGGTTATGCCGGTCACAAGAAAGAGTCCCCGTTTTTTAGAAGTGATGTTGATAATCTCTTTTGTAAGCCCTAAGGTTTCCGCCTCCGGTATACCAAAGGGTAATATTCTCATTACACATGCCAATGTACCTCTTTGTTTAAATACATTGACTCTGAATCTTCCTACACCGGAAATGGAATACGCAAAATCCGTTTCCCCTTCCTTTTCCAGTTCTTCTTTGTGTCTTTCATCCACAATCGGAAGAATCAGCTTTTCTACATCCGGCGGGCTTAATTTGTCTAGCTTCTGGACAATTAATTCTCCGTCAATCCGGTAAATAGGCGGTTCCCCCACGGAAAAATGTACATCGGAAGCTTTTTTCCGAACCGCTTCTGTTAAAATGTCATCTAATAAAATCATACTCCCTGCCCTTACCCTTCATAAGAGATTTTAATCAATTCTTCCATGGAAGTAATTCCTTTTAATACGCATTCCGTTCCGGAGTCTTTTAATGATTTCATTCCTCCCTCCCGGGCTGCCTCTTTTAAATTCTTCGTATCTCCTCCTTTTACAATTACCTGTCGAAGATCATCATCCACTTTTAAAAGTTCAAATACTCCCATTCGTCCTAAATACCCTGTATCACTACAGATTGGGCATCCGCCTGGTTCATAGATTTCAACCGGATTCGAGATTCCTAAAAACTCCATCTCTTTTTGTGTTGTCATCTTCTTTTTCCGGCAATGCGGGCAAAGTCTTCTGACCAGACGCTGGGCGATAACACCAATAACCGAATCTGCTACCAGATATCGTTCCACTCCCATCTCCGCCAAACGGCTGAGCGTTGTAACTGCATTATTGGTATGTATTGTAGACAAAACTAAATGTCCTGTAATAGAAGCCTGTACTGCTATGGATGCGGTCTCTGCATCTCTGATCTCACCGATCATGATGATATCCGGATCCTGTCTCAAAATCGTCCGTAAAGCATTTGCAAAAGTAACATCTGCTTTTGGGTTTACCTGAACCTGATTGATTCCCGGTATGGAGGCTTCCACCGGATCCTCTACCGTTACAATGTTGACTTCATTCTGGTTCAGTTCCTTTAATGCGGTATAAAGTGTTGTAGATTTACCACTTCCTGTCGGACCGGTTACGAAAATAATTCCGTAGGGTCTTTTTAACATCCAATTAAATTTATCTAAATCCGGACCGGAAAGTCCAAGATCTTCTTTTGATTTTGTAAGTGCCAACGCAGAAGAAATTCTAAGTACAATCTTTTCTCCATATATTGTTGGCATAATGGAGACACGCACTTCATAATTCTGTCGGTCTACCATTACGGATAACCTTCCATCCTGGGGTTTTCGTTTCTCCGAAATGTCCATTCCACCCATAATCTTAATACGGGTCGAAATAGCAGGGAGAAGACTGTTCTCATAGATCATTCTCTCATGGAGAATGCCATCGATTCTGAATCTCACTCGGATATTGTTCTCCTGAGATTCGATATGAATATCGCTCGCCCTCTGTCGGACGGCCTGTTCTAACAAGGTTCTTACTAACTGCACAATCGGGGAATCGCTGATATCATCTTCTGTAACCTCAGCCACTGCCGCCACTGCGGTCTCCCGAAATGCTTCCTGTTCTCTTGTATATCTTTTTGCGGCCTTCAGTGTTTCTGTCGCACCAAAGTACCTGTCAAGTGTTGTCTGAATTTCTGTTGTAGATGCGATAAAAGGTTCCACCTGCATATTCGTGATAATGGATATATCATCCATCGCATTCATATCCATCGGGTCAGCCATCGCAAGGTGAAGAATATTGGCCTGGTAAGCATCAATCTCAAAGGGAACTACCATATATTTTCTTAAAATATCTCCATCGACTAAGCGAATCACATCTCTTGGAATTTCAATTCCGGCAAGGCTTACAATCTCCAGTCCAAGCTGTAACTGTAAAGCTCTTAAAATGACCTCTTCTGTGATAAAGCCCTGTTCAATTAAGACCTCACCAATCTTTTTGCCGGAGCCTTTCTGTAACTTCAAGGCACTCATGAGCTGTTCTTCTGAAATCAGCTCCTGCTTTACCAGCATATCACCCAGTCTCATCTTTTCCCGTCTTGGTGCCATCTACTTCATCTCCAATACAACCGGACAGTGGTCAGAGCCAAATACTTGTGTACGAATCTCTGCTTTCTCTATCCTGTCTTTTACTCTGTCTGAAACTATAAAATAATCAATACGCCATCCGGCGTTTTTTTCTCTTGCCTTGAACCGGTAAGACCACCAGGAATACATTCCTGTTACTTCCGGATAAAGATATCGAAAACTGTCTACAAATCCTGATTCTAAAAGGATTGTCATTCTCTCCCGTTCTTCGTCGGAAAACCCTGCATTCTTTCGATTTGTTTTTGGATTTTTCAAATCGATTTCCTGATGTGCAACATTCAAATCTCCGCATAATACAACTGGTTTTTGTTTATCTAATTTCATTAAAAAGGAAAGGAAATCTTCTTCCCACTTCATGCGGTAAGCTAATCTTGCTAATTCAGTTTGTGAATTGGGGGTATATACAGTAACGAGGTAGAAATCTCGAAACTCAAGAGTGATAACACGACCTTCTTTGTCATGTTCTTCTATGCCTAAACCGTAGATTGTAGAAATTGGTTTCTGCTTTGAAAATACAGCAGTTCCAGAATAGCCTTTGCGGTCAGCATAATTCCAAAAAGAATAATATCCTTCCGGATCCCAGTCAATCTGTCCTTCTTGAAGCTTTGTCTCCTGAATACAAAAGATATCTGCATCTTCTTCATAAAAATATTCTGCAAATCCCTTCTTCATACAGGCTCGAAGTCCATTGACATTCCATGAGATACATTTCATAATGCTTCTCCTTTACTACTGTTTCATTTACATACATTATAGTCGACTTTTTTCGATTCTGCAATACCTTTTTTTAATTTTTTTGAAAAACTTTGCAAAGCGGTCATTCAGAATCCGCTTCGCTTCATTCGCTCCTGAGTTTTGAAGTGAATATACCAAAATAATCCAGCAATCTACCGTGAATGC
>JAUNBT010000374.1 GCA_030526985.1 Lachnospiraceae bacterium
ATACCGGCGCCTTTCCAGTATTAGCACCGTGCAAGGTGCTAATACTGGAAAGAGCAAAAAAGGAACGCATATCTGCCGGACATAGGGCAGTGATAATAAGTAACGGTTAATTTGGATAGTGGTATAAAAAGGACAGGCGGTGTGCCTGTCCTTTTCCTTGCATTATGCGAACTTCCAATGATAATGCCAAGTTTAAACGTAATGGAAAATGTGGATCCCCGTGGAATTATGATCTTTAGTCAACAGAAATTGAGTTAATTTTTGTAATAATATCGGTGAGTACGTCCGAGAAAAACTCCAACACCTGATTGTCAACAGATGATTCGTTCTCCGATGTTATGCTGTAATGGTCTCCAAGAGAAAAACCAATAACTTCATAGATCTTATCAGCAGCGATACTCCTGTTTTGTGCGGCGATAATGTGTTTTTCCTCCTCGTTGACAAGTATTTTTATAGATTTGTCAGTGTTCATGATTAGTTTAATGACTTTTTCCATAAACCTTCAACCTCTTTTCTATAGTTTCTTTTCCACCATCCATGTTCTTTGCAATGAGATCAAGGATATCGGTTTGCTCATCTTCATACTCTAAACACCCGTTATAAGTTGAAAGCTCTCCATTATTATTTTTTACAAAGATTACATTATCCACATCCAAGTTAACAACTAATAGAGGATTATGGGTAACAAAAATAATTTGCTTTCTATCTCGTATAGCGTTGAAATATCCAATCAGCTTTTGGCTGATATTTTTATTGGATATATTATCTTCGGGCTGGTCTATAATTAAAACACTCCAGTCCCGATCATCCTGTGTAAAAAATTTATAGTAAGATAGTGACATTTCTCCAAGTGTGTTTCCTATCTGTTGATCCGCCCCATCCATTATATAGTCATTTGTCCTTGTGGCATCTGCAATAAATTTTTCGAAATTCTCTACCCACCTTGTATTGATATCTGTAGTAGAAGTACACCCCATTATCGCTGCTGAAAACGATTCATATGTATTGATCTCCCGAAGCTTTAGGGGGTCTCTATAGTCCTTTAAAAACATTTTCGTGTAAAAGCTATCCAACATTGAGACCCCATTATACGCAGCCTCGCGGTTAAAATAAAAGCCTTGCTTTGGATTCTTTGTGGCCCCTTCCAAAACAGGTGGGTCAACAGGCCACTCAATAGCAGTCACAGAAGCTTTAATAGCCTCAATGACAACATTAATTAATTGCTGCTTTTTCTTTCCATATTCCCTGATCTCTCGATCTTTTGTTGATGAGTTTTCCTTTACTTTTCGCAAATAATCATCTACTGATCCGTGGATAATGTTCTTGACATTCGCCTCATAGTTTGCTGTTTTCCATTTATAGTCAACATCATCATGAATTAATTGTATTACGCCAACAACTTGTTCTATTTGGTCTTTGTATTGTTCAAAGTAGGCATCACTTAATAAATCTTTCGCTTTTTTCAGGAGGGCGTGAATATCTTTTTGCGCTTTTTCGTGTGGGTTCTCTGTGGTCTCAAGTCTTTCATTACCTGTAATGTCAATGTAATAATTTTTTGCAATCATCCCTTCTTCATAAGTGATTGAGTGATTTGAAAGCGAAATAAACTTCTTTTGTTTTTTAATAAGCGCCTCAATCGCTTTTTTTAAGCTATTAGAATATGTTGAGTACGCTTCTTTAAACGGCAAACAATCTAATTCTTTGAAATTTGTCTCATCACCAGCCGAAAACAGAGTTTTTTCGTTAAACTTTCTTATTATTTGTCCTTGCTCAATATATCTTACTTTTTGAGGATCAACAGAATTATTTGCTTTCAGAGCATTATCTCGTACGAGTTTTTTTACATGCGCTGCAGATGTTCTACCATTGAGTAATTGCAGGAGTGTGGTTTTGCCAGATCCATTTTCGCCAATAATCGCATTTATGCCATTTACAAGAGGAAGATGCTGACCTTTTATTTCTATACTGTCAATAATGCTGCTATTATTATTTGCGCTGCAGTTAAACCTTGTCTCTGGCGAAGAAATTGCCATGAGCAATCCTTTGAAAGTAGGTAGTATTTTTGCTTTAGAATGGTAGAAGTCTTTATTTTGGTTTTTACAGTCATGATATGGATAGCAAGACCAATCATGGCAGTCGCTCCCTGAAAAAAGCGCAACGGGCAGAGATAACTCTTTTAGATTATTAAGCAATATCCCCTCGACCTTGGGTTTTTGGAATTCAAGGGCATTTATGTAGCCAACTCTAATGATTTCCTCTACATCATTTGCTGAATCACTTAGTGAGTTGTGGTTGCCATTTTGATTGTGAATGTCTTTTCTCTGCGATGCAATCAAAATCGTGTTAAGTCCAATTGCTTTTAGAATATTCTCGAAATCGTTCTTAGCATATGCTCTTTGAGGATCTGTCAATAAATTTGTTTGCAAGCCAGCTTTGATTTTTTCAAACTTTTCATATTCTTTTTCTTCTCGCGCAAACAGCTTTACCATTAAGGACCCGCTTACGCCTAAAGTTTCGTTAATATGCTGGTTTAATTCGTCTTTTTTGCTTTGGT
>JAUNBT010000063.1 GCA_030526985.1 Lachnospiraceae bacterium
GGCGAAGCTCCAAGCGGAGAGGCACCAAATGGAGAAGCTCCAAGTGGTGAGACTTCAAGTAGTGAGACTACTGGAAATGAATCTGCAAGTGAAGAAAACACAGACAGTAAAGTCGATACTTCCAGTGAGAGTAGTACCCAGACAACAGAGGAAAATGGTGATGCTCAAAAACCGGAAGCAGAAACGATTTCTCTTTCTGACATTTCAGAAGGCGATATTGTATCAGTAACTTTAGACGAGGATGGAAATGCAGCCGAAGTTACAGTTATGACAATGGGCGGTGGCATGAATCAAGGCGGAGGTCAGACTCAGACCGAAGTAGAAAGTTATAATTCCGTAAATGAATATACAGAAGACACGGAAATTTCCGGAGACGAGATAGAATCTACCGGAACAGACGAAAATGCAGTTCTGGTATCCAACGGTGCCTCTGTTAATATCAGCGATGCTACAGTAACAAGAAAATCCTCTGACAGTACAGGTGGAGATAATTCCAGCTTTTATGGTGTTGGAGCAGCAATTTTGACAACA
Organism: Lachnospiraceae bacterium; assembly: GCA_030526985.1. Classification (GTDB taxonomy): domain Bacteria; phylum Bacillota; class Clostridia; order Lachnospirales; family Lachnospiraceae; genus SIG292. The sequence goes on from JAUNBT010000063.1 coordinate 532, forward strand.
GACGGAACATCCTATGTAAGTGGTAGTACAATTGATACAGATGCGGCAGGCGGTGCCGGAATATTTGCATATGGAGATGGAACCGTATATGTAGCAGACAGTAAAATCACAACGAAAGAGGACACCTCTGGCGGCATTCATGCTGCCGGAGGTGGAACTTTGTACGCATGGGGTTTGGAGGTTGAGACAGATGGAGAATCTGCAGCGGCAATCCGCAGTGATCGAGGCGGCGGAACTATGGTAGTAGATGGTGGAACTTATACGTCAAATGGAGTTGGTTCCCCGGCGGTATACTGTACCGCAGATATTGCAATCAACAATGCAGAGCTCACATCGACTGGATCAGAGGCCCTGTGTATTGAAGGACTAAATTCCACCCATTTATACGAGAGCAATCTGACAGGAAATATGAGTGACGATGAACAAAATGATTGTACCTGGAATGTGATTCTCTACCAGAGCATGTCCGGTGATTCCAAGGTAGGCAATAGCATCTTTGAAATGGATGGCGGCAGTCTGACAGCAAAAAACGGTGGCATGTTCTACACGACAAATACAGAATCTACGATTACCTTATCTGATGTGGATATGACCTATGCTGATGACAATGATTTCTTCCTAAAATGCACCGGCAACCAAAATGCAAGAGGCTGGGGAGAGACTGGTGCAAACGGAGCGGATTGTCTTTTTACCGCAATCAATCAGGATATGGAAGGGGATATTGTCTGGGACAGCATCAGCCAGCTTGATTTCTATATGACAGACGGAAGTAATTTAAAGGGTGCAGTGACAGATGACGAATCCAATGCCGGAGATGGCGGGGAAGGATATTGCAGTCTCTACATTGACAAAGATTGTACCTGGACTGTCACCGGGGACAGTACTCTTACAAGTCTTTCAAATGAAGGAACAATTGTGGATGCGGCAGGAAAGGATGTAACGGTAAAAGGAACGGACGGAACAGTATATGTGGAAGGCGATAGTGATTATACTATCACAGTGGAGAATTATTCTGATTCTGCAGACCTTTCCGGTGCATCTTCTACAACAGGCTGGGACAGCTATGAGGTGGAAAAACCGGCTGAAATATAGAATTGGACAAAACAGGGCGGTCAGATTGACCGCCCTTATTCATTTTTGAAAAGCAGAGTAACAATTCAGTATTTGGCTGAACTCCAGAATTTTGATGCAAAACATATTGGCGACAAATGAATGAAGATGAATAATTCGTATGGGCAAATAGACTTGTCCTTTCTTGATTTTACCCCTGATATGGAAATTATTACCATAAAGTCATGAGATTTCATGGCTTATAACCATATTTTTTCTAATAGAGAGTATCTCTATCCTCTCTTGCCCACAACTGTGGATTTTTGTGGGCAAAAACAAGCCTTTTTATCTTCCTTTAGAAAAATGAAAGTCTAAAATAACGTTTTCAGCGAAGGCTGAACTGTTACGAATAAGAGTATTTAAATAAAGGAATAACTTGTAAGGTCAGGCATAATGTGATAAAATTAATCTGAAACAAAAGTAAGAAGAGGAGAATATGAAAAATGACACAAAAAAGAACTGGAAAATGGATTTTAGCATTTCTAATCCTTTTGATTGCTGGAGTATGTCCCTTTTCGAATCCAAAAACAGAGGCAGCTACAAAGGTTTCTATCACAAAAAATGTGACAGTAAATTTGGGAGAACATACCACGATACGATTAAAAAATAATAAAAAAAGTGTAAAATGGTCTGTTCAAAATAAAAAGATAATCCGAATTTACAAAAAGTCAAAGACAAAGGCATTGATTAAACCGTTAAAAAAAGGAAAGACCAAAGTCACTGCCAAAATAGGAAAGAAAAAGTATAACTGTACCGTGACAGTAAAAGATAAAGTTTCCATGGCTAAAAAGGCAAATGTCACACTTGGCAGGTCGATAACGGTAAAATTGAAGAATAATACGAAAGCTGTGAAGTGGTCCCTCAGTAATAAAAAAGTTCTTTCTATTGTAAAAAAATCAAAAACACAGATAGTATTAAGAGGTTTACGGGTTGGAACAGCCAAGGTGCAGGCTGCAGTGGGAAAAAAGAAATACCAGTGTATCGTCACAGTAAAAAAACAGACAACAGATTCCAATCAGGATAAAGACTATTCTACTGGGCAGGATGAGATTTCAGAGAAAAGAAAACTCTATTCTTATAAAATCACACCGATTTTAGCTCCGTTTAATGAATATTTTTATGTGGAGACGGAAGATCCGAATCCTTCGGACATTTGTTTTTTTGATAAAAGCAGCATATATTACACGAGCGAATGGAAGGATTATTTGTATCCTTGTGAGAATCGATTCTTGGATGTGGTCTATGAAAATGAAAAGACAGGAAGAGTGAAGAATGGATACATTTTCACTAGTTATGGTGAGACGGACGGCGGTACGTTAGAGGTTCGGGTATGGAATAAATACAGGTATGAAGATACAGGCATGCAGGTAGAATGTCCGATAGTAAAAGATAATGCTCAATATTTAATTGAAAATATTCCAGCGGATGCAACAAGCTTTTTTGATAAAGTAGGAAATATTGAAAAACAGCTGGAACAATTAGCACTTTATCCACGGGGGACCGTAGATACTTCTTCGACGGGTTCCGTATTATATCCCGTATTGGCAGCTTCTCCGTACAAGGAACTTTCACTGAATGAACACTATGATATGTATCCATATTCAAAGGGAGGTCTTTTGATTAATAATCTGTATCCATATCTGCTTGATTCACTGGGATTTCCGGGAGTAATATCGAAGGCAGCAAAACGTCTGGATTCGTTATGTGTAGTAAGTCAAGACACTACACATTATCTCGTAAATGTGACATACAATGGAGAAACAAAAAAGTATGGAGGAGCAGGATCTGGAGGACGAGACAATCTGCCTGCAAAAAATGTGGAAAAACTTTTTACTTTTGATGGATCTGGCAGTGATTTTGCAAAAGATGTGAGTTTATCAAAATTAGTGGAAAAAAGAAAGATGTATGACATAGTCGCAGCAGAATTTATGGCAGCAGAAAAAGAAAAACTATCAGGAGATACTATTGCAAAAGTGATATCTTCCAATGTCGGCGGTAGTTGGATTCGGATTGGTAGGGAGGGATACAGCTATGAAACGAAAGCATATGCCTATATGACCCGGATTGAAGGATATAATTTTGAGCATGCATATTCGTTGGAGGATGTGTGGGTGGATGGACGATATGTAAATAAAAATAACTATTTTGAACAGGGTGCAGTATTTGCGGATCATCCGAATGCATCTATTGTGGTCCGAAACCAGAGATATACAGGTTATGATGATAAAGAATCTATTATGGATTACATTTATGATTATGATGAGGAAACAGATACATGGAATTTTAGGGATGGAGATAATTTATTGACTTTGACCCGAGAACAGGTGGAGGCCATGAATGTAGATCAAAATAAAGATCAAATCCCAGCCTCCGGATTTATCTATGACGGTTCCGCTGAACCAGGGACACCGTTTTAATCTTGTCAAGCAAGTTCCAAAGTGGATACGGAATATTTGCTTGACTAATGATAGAAAAACTATTCTAACGCAAACATAGCATCAATATTTTCCGCCTTCGCAGCAGGGGAAAGGTCACAGCCGGTTGAAATGATAAAGTTTTCATGCAAATCGGCAAGAACTTTCAGTTCTTTGACTTTTTCGTTGATTGCGGGGGCGTTTTTTTGTAAAAACCATCGGGGTTCGACGTTTCCCATAACATAGCGGGAAGGGTCTGCTTTATCAAGAGCCAGATTCAAATCCACATCGCTTCCAAAATGAAAAGCATCAGCAGGAAGGCTTAAAATTACATCCAGATGAGGATTTACTGCACCACAATTATGGTAGATGACAAAGAAAGAATCATCCTGTACAGCGTCTATTATTTTTTTGATATAATAATTCGAAAATTCTTCTGCTGTATCCGGTGCAATCATGGTAATAGACGGTTCGGCGATGATAATACCAGCGGCACCGGCATTTTTATATGCCAATGCATAGTCTACAAGAAAACTGGTTACTTTTTCCATAAGGCCCTTGGCCTCATCCGGTTCCATCATACAGCTCATCATCACTTCTGTTGGATCACAGATAACAGAAGCAAGGGTGTAAGGTCCGGTAATTCCGGCCACAATCGGCTTTGACAAGGCAGGAGCTGCAATAGAAACTGCCTCAATCATAGGGGTAATGATTTCATTTCTCACTTCCGGCACTTGAAGGGATTCGTAGTCGGCCGGTGTTTTCAAAACCGGAGTTCCCAGATGAGGAAAATCTCTTTCTGCCATAGAAAGTTCGACTCCGAAAGAAGCTGCCTCGCACCAAAGTTCTGACATACGGATAATAATAGGAGACGGATAACTCTTTTCAATATATTGAAAGACTTCCGCCTGTTTTTTTCCGTCGGTCAGCACATCTTTTACAGACTCCCCCATTTGGATGATAGCCGGATAAAAGAGGCAGGGGGATATTTTTTCTGTGTTTTTCCATAAATGATTTAAAATATTCTGATTCATAGGTTCTTTTTCCTTTGCTTTTTCTTCATTATATCGTATTTTGAGCGTTTCTCAAGCATTTTTTACAATAATTCGTTTTCCACTGAATTGTTATGATTTTTTTCATAAAGTTGTTAATACAACGGACACAGTATGCTAAAATATAGTATACTAAAAATAATCAGATATTGACATTATGATACGTGACAGGAAGAAACATCAAAAGACAAAAGAAAACAGGGAGATTTAAGAAAATGATAGGAATAGGAATTGACACTGGCGGAACCTGCACGGATGCGGTAATCTATGACACAGAAAAAAATCAGGTACTAGCCTGGGCTAAAGATTTGACAACGAAGAGAGATCTTAAGGTCGGAATAAGTAATGTATTAAAAAAACTTCCGGAGGATCAATTAAAGCTGTGTACCCATGCCGCACTTTCCACGACGCTTGCAACAAACGCCTGCGTGGAAAATATAGGCGGAAACGGGAGACTGGTATTTATTGGAATTGACGAAGAAGTGCTTCAGGATACCTATGCTTCCTACGGATATCAGTCATTAGAAGATGTATATGTGCTCAAATGTAAGATTACGGACTCTCAAAAAGAATCCGAAGAGCCTGACTGGGAAAATTTTAAAGAAGATATGGAAGATTTTTTAAAGGGGGCAGACTGTGTCAGCATTGTACAGCTTTTTTCTGCAGCTCATTTAGGTGCTTATGAGAAAAAAGCCGCTGAAGTAATCAAAGGACTGTATCCTGTTCCGATTATTTTGGGAAAAGATTTATTTTTGGACCTCAATGCAATTAAGAGAGGTGCCGGAGCTCTTTTAAATGCCAGATTAGTACCGCTGATTTATCAGTTTGTCCAGGCGATTGACAAGGTATTTTTGTCCATGGGAATGGAAATTCCGACGACGATTATCCGGAGTGATGGCTCTCAGATGTCGAAGAAATTTGCTAGTCTGCATCCGGTTGAGACTCTTTTAAGCGGTCCGGCGGCCAGTATTGTAGGTGGAATTTCTTTAACAGAGATAGCCGATGCCCTGATTGTAGATATGGGTGGAACGACGACAGACATCGCAATTGTAAAAAATGGCATTCCAAAAGAAGTAGAAAAGGGCATTCAGATTGGAAACTGGAAGACTTTTGTAAAAGGGGTTTATATTGATACTTTTGGTCTTGGAGGTGATACTGCAATTCATTATAAGAAATCAAGTGGACTTTATTTGGAAAATTACCGGGTGGTGCCAATCTGTAGCCTTGCATCCCGTTACCCCTATGTTCTCACCGAATTAAAAGCGTTGGTGTGTTCCGATACGATGGATTCCCATTTTGCATATGAGTATATCTGCCTCTTGAAGGATATTGAGCAGGATGATAAATACAATAAAGATGAAAAGGCTCTCTGCCGTGCTGTCACAGAAAAACCGCTTTCTATCAGGGAAGCAGCCAAAGTATTGAACAGTGAATTCTATATCATCAAAAGAATTTTGACCCGGTTAGAAGAAGACGGCATTATCATCCGGTCTGGTCTTACCCCGACTGATATTATGCACATAAAAGGGGATTATACAGAATTTAATAAAGAGGCTTCCATTTATGCAGCTAGACTTGTCTGTCAGTCTTACTATGGAAAAGAATTAGAGGAGTTATGTGATAGTGTCTATGAAATGGTAGAAAAACGTCTGTATGAAAATATTGCTCGCATTATTTTAACAACAGAGTGTGAGGAACTAAAAAATGAGACCTTAGATGCACAGAGTCAGTCCCTCATTCATTATAGCTATCAGCTAGCAAAAAAAGGATTGGGGGAATGCTCTTTATCTGCGCCTCTTTTCCAGCTTAAGACGAAGCTGGTGGGAGTAGGTGCTCCGATGCACATTTTCCTTCCGGAAGTGGCCCGTCTTTTTGGAACAGAAGCCATTCTTCCCAAATATGCATCTGTAGCAAATGCAATCGGAGCCATTGCCAGTAAGATTACGGTAACGGTAGATGTATATCTTCGTCCACGTCCGAACCGGGAAGAAGGCTATGATGCGGTTATGCCGGAAGAAAAAAGATTCTTTCTTGAGTACGAGGAAGCCTGTGAATTTATAAAACAGGCAGGCTGTGACTATGCTTCCCAAAAAGCAAAAGAAAGAGGAGCCGAGACAGTGGAAGCAAAATATGAAGTGATTCGTCAGGAGGCTTCAACTGGCTACGGCGTAATTTGGATTGAAGATATTTACCGGATTACAGCTACGGAATGTACACATGCATAAAAAGAATGGGAGAAAGAAGAAAAAAACAGAAAATTTATCTAAATTTCTTCTTGCCAAATGAAGAAATTGTTGTTATAATAGACACAACTTAAAAGCGAACAGGCTTGTAATCCCATTCAATTGAGAGCAAAACCTAATCAGTCAGAGTACAATAGCAGTATTGTACTTTCCTGGTTAGGTTTTTTTATTTCATAGAAAAGTTCTTATGTTTTTGCTCATGATTCCCGGGAAATCACAAGGGATTGCCATTTTCTGTCTGCAGCAGAAGCCGCTTTGGTTAAATGCTTTAGTTAATTGAAATTTGGAAGAGAGGAAGAAAAAATGAGTGTGAATTATGAAAACACAGCCAGAGAATTAATACAATCTTTAGGCGGAGAAAAAAATGTGGTTACATTGACCCATTGTATGACCCGGCTCCGTTTTGTTCTAAAAGACGAGAGCATTGTAGACGTAAAAGAAGTGGAGAATATCACTGGTGTGATGGGAACCATGAAAAAAGGTGGCCAGTTCCAGGTTATTATTGGCAATAACGTGGCAAAATGTTATAGTGAGATTATGAAAATCGCAAACATCAGCACGGGAGAAGAAAAAGTGGAGGCCGCACCGAAGCAAAATGTGGTAAATACAGTCATTGATTTTATCGCCGGGTGTATGACCCCGATGATTCCGGCCATTATCGCAGGAGGTTTGATTAAAGTAATTTTGATTGTCCTCGGACCCACTCTTTTTGGAGTGTTAGCAGCAGAAGGCGATACCTATATTATTTTAAATGCGCTCGGCGATGCGGCATTTTATTTCCTGCCGATTTTTGTTGCGATTACCGCTTCCAAAAAGTTGAATTGTAATATGTATCTTGCGGTTATGATTGCCGGTATGTTAATCTATCCGAACCTGATTACCTTGCTTGGCGGCGATGCACCGACGTATTTGTTCGGAGTCATCCCGGTTGTACACGGAAGTTATGCATCTTCGATTATCCCGTCCATGTTAGCCGTTATTTTATTAAAATTCGTGGAAAAAGGTGTGGACAAGATTACACCGGAATGGACTAAGAACTTCTTAAAACCATTGTTGATTGTATTGATTACAGGACTAATTACCCTTGTTGTTCTTGCTCCACTTGGTCTGATTGTCGGAAACGGATTAATGATGGCAATCGACTGGATTTATAAATTTGCTCCTTGGCTTGCCATGGGATTATTCGCCGGATTTATGCCATTTATCGTTATGACTGGTATGCACTGGGCTTTTGTGCCGACAACTCTTATGGCATTGGCCAATCCTGGATTTGACCTGATGCTGCTTCCTGCTATGTTATGCTCTAATATTGCACAGGCAGGCGCAACATTTGCAGTGGCATTTCGCTCAAAAGATTCCAAAATGAAACAGATTGCATTTCCAGCAGCTATCTCTGCACTGCTTGCCGGTGTGACAGAGCCTGCCATGTATGGTGTTACTTTAAAAATCAAAAAAACAATGTATGGTGCCTGCATTGCTTCCGGTATCTGTGGAATCATCGCCGGAATTGTCAAGTTAAAATCCTATGCATTTGCAACACCATGTTTAGTGGCTGTTGTTGAGTTTATCAGTGATAAGGAACCAAAGAATTTTGTATATGCGGTTGTTCTTCTAGTTCTCTCCTTCGTGCTTTCTTTTGTACTGGCTGCTGTTCTTGCCAATAAGGAATTAAGAGGGGAAGCAGTTTCAAATAGTGCCGATAAAGCAGAAAATAGTGCAATGGAAGAGAAGAAAGCAGAGAATGTGGATACTGCTCTTTGTGTAAAAAATCCAATCAAGGGAAAAGTGATTCCGCTTACCGAAGTAAATGACGCAACATTTTCCAGTGAAGTGTTAGGAAAAGGATATGCTGTTATTCCGGAAGAGGGAAAAGTTTACGCTCCATTTGACGGTAAGGTTGAGATCCTTATGGATACCCGCCACGCATTGGGACTTACTGCTGACAGCGGGATTAACCTGCTGATTCATGTTGGTCTTGAGACAGTAAAATTAAATGGAACCTATTTTACACCACATGTAAAAACAGGCGATCATTTTAAAGCCGGCCAATTGTTATTAAGCTTTGAGAAAGAAAATATTTTAAAAGAAGGCTATGATATCACAACTCCTGTGATTGTATCCAATGCCGATGAATATGATTTGAAAGTGGAAAATACAGACACAGCGATAGTTGGAGAGGAAGTACTTCACCTAGAAAATAATTAAGAGAAAGGGAACGAATATGGCAGATTCAGTGTTGAGAAAAGACTTTTTATGGGGCGGCGCAACAGCCGCCAACCAGTGTGAAGGGGCATGGGATGTGGATGGAAAAGGCATCTCCGTATCCGACATCTGTACGGGTGGACGTTTTGGTGCCAGCAAGAGAATTACCCCGGTACTTGAGCCGGACACCTTTTATCCCAGCAGGGAAGGGGTGCGCCATTATGAAAAATTTCGGGAAGATATTAAACTGTTTGCAGAGATGGGATTTAAGGTGTACCGTTTTTCCATTGCATGGACCAGAATTTTTCCAAATGGAGATGAGACGGAACCCAATGAAAAAGGCCTGAAGCATTACGAGGAAGTAATTGATGAGTGCTTAAAATACGGAATTGAACCGCTGATTACGCTTTCTCACTATGAAGTGCCATTCGGTCTTACAAAAAAATGCAATTCCTGGGTTTCCAGAGAGATGATTGATTATTTCTTAAGATACTGCCGTGCTGTATTTACACGGTATAAGGGCAAAGTAAAATACTGGCTTACCTTTAACGAGATTAACAGCTCCGTAGAGCCGATGGGCGCATTGCTCAATCAGGGGATTTTAAATGATTTGGAAAATCCAACTGTATTTATGGAGCAGCCGGATTATCCGAATCAACGTTTCCAGGGTCTCCATCACATGTTTGTTGCCAGTGCACTTGCTGTAAAAATGGCTCATGAGATTGACCCGAATTATCAAATTGGAAACATGATGATTTATATGGCCTGCTATCCATTTACCTGCAATCCTGACGATGTGTTGAAAAATCAGGAGAGGAACCGGGTCATGAACTATTTTTGTTCCGACGTCCAGTGCAGAGGTGCCTATCCTTCCTATATGAACCGTTATTTTAAAGAAAATAATATTACGGTGAAAATGGAAGAGGGCGACGAAAAGATATTAAAAGAAGGAACTGTTGATTTTTATACATTTTCCTATTACATGTCTGTCTGCCAGACTGCAGATCCAAATGCAAAAAGAGGCGAGGGCAATATTTTAGGCGGGGTAAACAATCCTTACCTGAAAGCCTCTGACTGGGGATGGCAGATTGATCCGAAAGGCCTGCGCTATTCTTTGAATGAAATTTATGACCGTTACCAGCTTCCGCTTATGGTAGTGGAAAATGGTTTAGGTGCCTATGATGAGTTAAAAGAGGATGGTACAATTGAGGATGATTATCGGATCGATTACTTAAGGCAGCACATCGAGCAGATGAAAGAGGCTGTAAAGGATGGGGTTGATTTGATGGGATATACTCCGTGGGGATGTATTGATCTTGTTTCTGCTTCCACCGGAGAATATGAGAAGAGGTACGGATTCATCTACGTGAGACGTTATGATGATGGAACAGGGGATTTTGCGCGGCTAAAGAAAAAATCTTTTGACTGGTATAAAAAAGTAATTGCATCAAATGGAGAAGAACTATAGAATTCTGTAGTATATTTGTGGTAAAATAAAGGTACTATGGAATGCAAAAGAGGTGCCATTGATGAAAATCTTAAAGATTTTAAACAACAATGTCGTAATTGCCAAAGATGAAAAGGATCGTGAAATTATAGTCATGAAAAAAGGACTTGGATTTTCAAAAAAGGCAGGCGACAATTTTTCAAAAGAGGAGGATCAGAAGATATTTATCTTGTCGGATAAGGTCCGGGATGATTATTTAGAACTGATCAAAAGTATACGTCCCCTTGCGACAGAGCTTGCAGAAAAGACCATTGATTATGCGGTCAATGTAAAGCAGCTCGATGTGACGGATATGGTCCACCTGACTTTGGCGGATCATTTGGACGGTATGTTGGACCGCCTCGAAAAAGGTCTGACAATGACGAACCAGTTAACTGCTGAGATAGGCCGGGTATATCCAACGGAATTTGACATCGGACTTTATGGAAAAAACCTTCTTGAAAAAGAAGCAGGGTATGTGATTTTGACAGATGAAGCAGCTTTCATCGCCCTGCACTTTATCACGGGCAGAAAGAAGGATTCTACAGAACGGGAAGATGTGGATGTCACAGTGAATTTCGTCCGGGATATTACCAGAATTGTAGAAAAGTATTTTAACAAGGTATTAGATGAGGAATCTATCTCCTATATCCGTTTCGTGCGTCATCTGAAGTTCCTGGTGAAAAGGATTTATGCAGACAACGAGTACGACGACGATATCGTCCTCTATGACAATGTGTCCGTCTCCTATCCGGAAGCGGCTGACTGCGTCAACCGGATTGCGAGGGCAATTGAGTTAAAATATAAAAAACAGGTTTCTATGGAAGAAAAGGCCTATCTTACAATTTATGTGGAAAAACTGATACGGGAAAAGGGCAAAAAAGAATAAAAAAAGAATCAACGAGAAAACAAAGAAACAAAAGAGATCAGAGTGCACCCAATTTGCCGGTGCACTCTTTTTTTCACATTTATTCTGTGTTATAATATAAAAGACATTTTCGAAAAACAACAAGGAAAAGAAAGGCAAAAAAGAGAGAATGAAAGTAAAATGTAAAAACTGTGGGAAGAAATTCGATTACGATGTTTACACCGGATTATGTCCCAAATGTCATACATATTACCGCGTCGATGCGGTATCACCAGAGAAGTCGACAAAGAACCAAGAGAGACGAAGGGAAAAGAGAAAACACGGTCCTTTGTATCGACTAATCACAATATGCTTATTGCTTATCATCCTAATCAGCGCGACAACCATAATTGGATTTACCATGTATACCAATCAAAAAGGAAAGGAGCTGCTTCGTTTGGAGAAACTTATGACTCCAAAAGCGTTGAATATAGGAGAGATATTTTCCTATGAAACAGAGAATCACCACTATGAGATTATGGTGACGAAGGTGCAACGGGAAGATGGGGCGTTTTTAGAGACTCCGGGGGGATATGAAAGCATAAAAGTATCTTATGAGATAAAAGAAAGCAGTAAGGATTCTGATGAAAATCAGGAGGAAACGCCATCTTATGAGACGAACATAGTGTCTGATTATTTTAAGATAGAACCATATCTCATGACGAAGACTGGAAGTTATGTAAAATCACTTGGAAGCTATGCGATTCGGGAAAATTTAGGCTATGATTATGAACAGATGGAGGAAGAGGGAATTGGAAGCGATTTCTTTTACCGAGAGGGTTGTTTTTATTTTACAGTAAAAGAAGGGGATGCCCAGTCCTTGTTGATTCAGGCTTATAAATATGAAGAGGAATATTCGGCAGATAATATTTTAGAACAAACCTATGAGATTGATAGTCTGGAGGTGGAATCATGAAATTATTAGGACGAATATTTCGGAAAATCAATCGAAATATTATTTTGTTACTTCTTCTTATCATAGAGATACCGTTGCTGATTCAGTATAGCATGACATATCAGTATGAGTATCGGTATAAAAACAATTACAAGATTCAGTATGATGTGGAGATTACAAAACTGTCGCCGGAGGATGAGCGGATAGAAGAATATGAGGCAGCGCTTTATGGGGAGGATCAATTTTATCTCATTACGTATACTATTGATAATTATTATTCTACGGAACTTTTTACAAATACCCAGCATTTTGAAGATCAGGATGGGGACAGAATTTATGCGAGAGAGTTATCCTACTACAGCAATTTGACGGGCGGAAATATCAGCCATAACACAGTGATTCCGGCTGGAAGTTCCGGAAAAGTGTCTTATCTTCTATGCATGACTCCTGAACAGGCAGAGAACACAAAGACCGTTACAATCTGTCCGGACGAAACGAACCAGGCGGAGGGAGAGTCGATAAGCGTTACCGTGGATTTTTAATAAAAAAGGAGGAGAATGAATTATGAAAAAGAAAATGAAAAGAGCAATTGTAATGATGCTGATTCTTATACTCAGTATCACCGTATTGCCTGAGCAAAAGAGAGAAGTTCAGGCAGCAGAACAGAAGAAAGTAATGACAGTGACCATCAAAGACAGCTACAAGACAACGACAGCAGCTATTTATGCGTCACCTTACAGTGTGGGCTACTATGACTTTGAGATGGAGAAAGAGAGTTTTTCTATTATGAAAAAAGCAGCAACAGACCAGATTCAGGTTCAGGTATCGATTGATGATCCGTCTCTGATTGTTGCAGACAGTCTCCAGTATGATGCCTCCATTGCACTGAATGGTACAAACAGTAACTGTGAGAGCATTTCCTTCCGTTATCAGGGGGAGGATGGTGTAGTCCGCAATGATAGTGTATCCTATTGGATTTATCCATTTGAGGCAAATTTTTCGATTGATAACCTTGTTGTTTCCACAAGTTCAAAAGGATTTCATCCAAGCAAGGGAAATTATCTGCCAATCCGCTCCATGATTACGAGTAGTTACGGAACCGGAAGCGCAGTTTTGAAAGTTCGTGTATTAAACAGCAAGGGCAAATATGTATTTCAGAAAAAATATAGTGTTGGAACCGGCCGAGGTTATCTTGATTATCGATGGAATGGGAAAGCTTCCAAGAATAATGAAGCCGGAGTAAAAAGCGGCTCCTATGTAAAAGCCGGAACCTATCGAATTTATTTGATTTTAGAATATGAAGGAAACGGCTATAAAAAAACAGTGACCAAAGCAAAAAAATTCAAGGTTTCCAAGAAAGCCCCAAGCGGAACCAGTGGAATTGCCAAGGCATCGAGTGTTCCAGTTCTTACTGGCAATCCAAATGTAGATTACATGGCAGAGCAGATGATTAAATCCGCCGGTGTCCGTTCCAGCATGAGTGCAGACCAGAAAGTGAAAAAGATTTACCATTATATGACGACTCATTTCAAGCATGTACATTATTCCTACGGCAGCAAATACAAAGTATATTACAATACGACAAAGTTGAAATCCAAGATTACTGCGTACCAGAAAAAGACCGATGCCAGCATGGCAAAAGGAAAGCTTGTATATAGCTTTTACGGCTATTATTCAGAATGGAATATGGCCAGAAGGATTGGTGTATGCAATGACCATGCAATGATTTTTAAGATTTTGTGTAATCATGTGGGAATTGACGCAGGAACCTGCAGTGGATACTATAAAAATCGTAATGGCACCCTTGCCGGGCATGCATGGAACTATGCCGTTGTCAATGGAAAGACCTATTATTATGATGTCGATATAGAAATCCAGAATTACAAAAAAGGCCAGGGCGACTATTACTGGTATAAGAAAACAAAATCTCAGGCAAAGAAAACCCACCAGTTTTATTAAAAAGCCCCGTTAAGGCCTAAAAGATAAAAAAAGAGC
>JAUNBT010000064.1:0-2044 GCA_030526985.1 Lachnospiraceae bacterium
TGCAATCCTTTCCATCGATTGGTATTTCAAAATAATATCTCAGCATACTCAAATTCAAAGTTTTTCCAAACCGGCGTGGTCTTGTAAATAGATTCACTTTTCCCTTTTTTTCTAAAAGCTCTTTTATCAGCATCGATTTATCCACGTAATAATATTCTTTTTCTATAATTTCTTCAAAATCATCGACTCCGATTGGCAACGGTGTATATGACATATTCGCACCCCTTTCCTATACAATTATCTTATCTTGCAACCTATGATTCGCAGAGATATTCTATATTCTCTTCTATATAGTATATAAGTATTTAGAAAAAGAAGCAATCTTCTTTTCACCGATTTCCCTATACATAAACAGTTCATCCTCTTTATAATAGGATTCTTCGTTCCCCAAGATTTTCATATAATCGATGGGAGATGGAAAGGACGGTTCTTCCTTCCGAGGCCCGCTCTAATGCATGCATCACATACTGCTCTGTCACTGTGTCTACATTCGCGGTAATCTCATCTAATAGAAGGATGGGCGGATTATTTACAGCGGCTCTTGCAATAGATAAAAGCTGCAATTGTCCCTGGGAAAATGCTGCTTCCTCACAGGCTGTCTGATATCCATGGGGCAATGCCATGACCGCCTCATGAATTCCGGCCAGCTTTGCCGCATTTTCTATCTCCTCTTCTGTTATAGAATCATCATAAAGGGAAATCTGCTGTGCAACCGTTCCCGGCACCCTGTGAAAAGACTGTTCTACATAGCCAAACAGCTTCCGTTTTTCCCTGTTTGGAATAGAAGACGCATCCTTTCCAAAAATAGTCACATGCCCTTTTTGAGGAACATACAGTCCTAATAAGAGCTTAAATATCGTACTTTTTCCCACACCGGTTCTTCCGGTCAAAGTTGCCATTTCCCCCGGCGACAAGGCGAAGTTTAAATTTTTTATAATCTCCTGTTCCCCATCATAGGAAAAATCAACCTGGGTAAGGGCAATCCCCTGTTCTCTATTTTGCATAAGCATTTCAAAAGTGATACTTTCATCCGCTCCATTCTCTTCCTCTTCCGATAAAAATTCTGTAATCCGCCATACTCCGGCAACTGCCGACTGGATATTCTGAATTTCCATTCCGATACTCTCAATCGGTTCAAATACCTTTCCCACATAGGCAATCACCGCGACTGCCGTACCGACCGACATTCCAAAAAACTCCTGTATGCCGCCGCCCATAGCAGACAAGACCATGACTGTGGCAATCACTAAAGTACTTGTCATAATGATAATAGGCGAATAAATGGAATCGTAAAGATTCGATTTTTCCACTGCCCGATAGCTTTCCTGAATTTTTTTGTCGTATTCTTCCTCCATGTAGGATTCTTTTAAAAGACAGTGGATTGTGCGGATATTTTCCATTGTCTCCGGCAGAAAGCGGTTCACTTTTCCGATGGCTTTCCGGTTGGATTTTTGCGCTTTTAGTGTTCTTCTTTGAAAAAATCTCGTAAGAAAAAAGAGAAACGGTGAGATTACGAGAAGAAGAATGCCAAGTCCAGTGCTTTTTACAAAAACCATAATCAAAATACCTGCCATTTTACATATGTCTGCGCACATACTGATTACACCATTTGCAAAAAGTGCTTCCACCGTATCTACGTCATTGACAAATCTTGAAGTGACCGTACCCGGCTCATTTTCTGTAAAATATCCAGCCGGAAGCCAGGAAAGCTTCTGACACATTTCACTTCTTAAATGATGTGTAATTTTTTGTCCAAAGACGGTAATCAGCATTTCCTTTACCGAATCAAAAATGCCGGATAATACGACCATTCCAAAGTAAAAAAATGCCAGGGAAACTACAATCTTTCTTGACTCTACCAGTCCATTTACTGCCTTTTCTAAAATGAGTGGAGGGATAAGTGACAAGATGATGGAACCCGTAATCGTGATAAGCAATGCCGCTGTAAGCAGCTTGCCTCTTTTTACTGTTGTCTTTATTACACCGGTTATGCTCTGTTGAGCCAGACTTTTGTCTTCTACAGGCTTTTTGTCTACTACAGAAT
>JAUNBT010000064.1:2054-14803 GCA_030526985.1 Lachnospiraceae bacterium
ACTCCTTGTCCACTGCGAGTTTACGCCTCATCTAAATCACCTCCTGCCATCTGTGTTGTAAAGATTTTTTTATACAGCTTTTCTTTTTTAAGAAGCTCTTCATGGGTTCCTGTTTCCACCCGTCCATCCTGTATCCAGATTATCTTTGTGAATTCTGGAAACATCGTGATCCGGTGAGAAAGGATTATGAAAATAGCAGTCGGAGCCATATTCTTGATCTGCTCCATTATCTGATTTGCAGTTGCCCCATCCACAGCGGAAAAGGGATCATCCAGAATAAAAACCTTTCTTCCGTGGTACAGAGTTCTGGCAAGGGCAAGTCTTTTCTGCTGTCCGCCAGAAAGCCGGACTCCCTGACTTCCAATCTCTGTTTTTATCCCTTCATCCATCTGCGCAATCTCATTTTCCAGACAGACTGCTTTTAAATATGAAGTAATCTCTCTTTTTTCCCCATAACAGATGTTTGCCTCAATCGAATCACTCATTAGCTCCGGCTGATGTCCAAGATAAGAAATCAGCTGGTTCCTCTCACTGTCTGCATAAGTATAGAGTTCTTTTCCATTTAGTAAAATACTTCCTTCATAGGGGATCTCACATAAAAATACCCTGCCAAAACTGGTTTTTCCACAGGCCACCGGTCCCGTCACACCGATGATATCTCCTTTCATAGCATCAAACTTAAGGCCTGAAAAGACTGGTTCCTGCTCTTTATATCGGACGGAAAGATCTGTTACTTTAAGAGACAGCACTTCATCCGTATTTTTCTTCGACTGAACTGTTGACTGAGCTGTTTCTTTCTCTTTTTTTACTTCTTTGGCCGCTAACAGGGGCTTGATTCTTTTCCAGGAAACCTGGGCTTTCTGCACCGCATTAAAAAGCTTTGCTGCTTTAGAGGATTTCAATGCCATTTTTACAAAACAGGATAAAAAGGCTGTAAATACACCGATATCCCAACTTCGAAATCCTGTTCCCAGCACATTTTTCCCACCAAAATATAAGATGAAAATAACGCCGGTCATGGAAATAATATTGTAAATCGGCTGTAATGTATTTTCCCACAAATTTGCCAGGATGGCTTTCTTTTCATAATCCTTAAGCTGATTTTCATAATCTGCATTCCGGTTTTCTTCCTGCCCAGTCACCCGGTAGAGTAAAGCGGCATGAACCCGCTCCATTGTCTTATCATTTAACACACCGGCACTTTTTTTATAGGCTGCGTTGCAGCGGTACACTACCACCTTCATTTTCTCGGCAATCACATAGGCAATTGGGGTGAAAATACAAGATATGACCGTAAGCTTCCAGTCATAGAAAAACATCATCCCCAAATAGGCCGCCAATGCAATCCCTGTATCAAAAAGCTCTGTTGTAAATTTTCGCATGCCTTCCACACAGGCATCCACGTCAGCGACTGCTTTTGTCATCATTGTACCGGCACTTTCCTGCTCCAGTTCCATTTTACTTTGATGTACCAGATGGTGATAGAGTGTTTGCCTCATGCTCCGACTGGTATTATTAGCAAAACGTCTTACAAAAAACCGCTTTAGACAGCGTGCCCCCTGCACCAGCAAAATCACCAAAAAATAGAAAAGTGCCAGCCTGACCATCTCAGAAATTGTTGCCCTTTTTTCTATAATATCATAAAGCTTCTGTGCCAGCCTGCCTTCAAAATAAGGACCGGCAGTGAGACCGATATTATAAATCAATCCGGAAACTGCCACAATCATAAGAGGAATCCTCTCTTTTCGAAAATAGAAACGAATCTGGTCGGGTCGAAGGGTATCAGAACGGTTTCTCCTACTCATGATCCGACTCCTTTTCCAAAACTTTTTCCAAATCTTTCTGACTATTTTCAGATTCTATCACGTCTGTCTTTTCTAAAAAGCGCTTTGTCAGATTCGGAAATCCCGCTTTACTTTCTTCCTTTGATTTTTGATATAATATCCCGATAAGTCTTGCTAGCTCTTCCTGCTCTTCTTTCGAAAGTGATTCCTCCAGCCATTCGTAATACATCGCCTCTACAAACGCCTTGGAATTTTTTAATTTTTCCGCCTTTTCTGTGGCATATAAAAGCTGGCTCCTCCCATCTTTTTCATTTGGTCTGCGCATAAGAAATCCTTTTGCCTCTAAATTCGCTGTTCTTCTGGCCGCAGCCCCCTTATCCAGTGAAAGGATTTCCCTTACTTTCGCCTGGGTAATCCCCGGGTTTTTTCTGACCACATGCACCAGATCAAACTCTGCCGTTCCGACTCCTTCTTCCTTTAACATTCTAGTTGTAAATTTTCCAACCTCACGGGCAATCTTTGTCATTTGTCTTTTTGTAATATCCAATGCTTCTTCCTCCCATTTACACAAAAAAGATGTAATATCAACCATTTTAGATGATACTACATCTTTTTATGTTGTGCAAGTAGAATAACTCTATTTTTACAATTCTGAAAGATATGGTTTTACAAATCCAAAAAAAGTCTGAGCAGCTGGTGAAAGATTCGATTGAGCAGCCATCCCGATTTCCACTATCTGAGGTGGATCTAAAGGAAGAATCCTAACGTTTCCAGACCATACCCTGCCATTAATGGCATTATTCATACTAAGGCCAAGACCAGCCTCCACCATTAGATAAGTTGCAAGACTATCCATTGTTGCAAACTTCATATTCGGTTTTATACCACACTTGGCAAAAAGACGGACATTATCAATATCCTCACCCGGATAAGTCTCGATATATGGCTCCTTTGCAAATGCCTCGACAGGAAAAGCCAAAAGATCTGCCATGGGATGCGAAGCTGGAACCCAGGCGGTCATCTCATCCTCACAGATCGGAAACCATTTGTGATTTCCTTCCCTTTGACTGATTATGCATAAATCTATTTGATGTGTATTGAGCTTCTCAAGCAACTCTGTACTGTATCCACCACAAATCTGTACCTGAATACCAGGATACTGAACATGAAAAGCAGATATCTTTTGTGCCATCCAGGAATAATACGCAATATATGCTGTCCCAATCATTACACTCCCAACATTCACTCCCCGAATCTGTGCCAGAAGCTCTTAGAGGCAAATAAATCTCTCTAATTGATATGTGCTTTTCATATTTATGTGATTTAGAGCAAATATTTTTCAATTATATTTTCGATATTTTTCATATTTAAGGGATGTTCACTTGTTTCAAAGGAAAGAATTAAGTCATTCCCTGGATAGATATGATTTTGTTCATATGTCTCTATTTTCTTTATTGCTTTCTCGCAATATTCCTTATTGTCCATCAAACCAAAGTGTTCCCAGTAATATTCTTTCCTCGTTCTTTTATTTAACACTTTAAAATCCGGTTTGATATGACCATATCCCTTTAATAGAAGAGGCATTTCATAAATATATGGAATGCCCAACATGTATAATTTGTCAGCAAGTATTTTTTCTGATTTTGATCTGACACATTCTCCTTTTTCTGTATATATTTCTGTTTGCAATTCTTTGGCATCCTTTGATTTTATTTTTTGATTTTGCTGTTCCCACTGAATCGCATATTTTTCATCCGAAAGAATATAAGGGGTGATCAGTTTTTGTCTTGCTGGTTTGAGATTGTTATAGAATTGTTTCACTTCTTCCTGCCAGTCGTTATCCACTATTTTCTCATAATAAACTTTTTGTTTGTTCAAGATTTTGAGCACTTTCTGCGCATAATCTTTTTGTGCCAGTTTTTGGGCAAATTTGATTTGCTTTTTGGGAATATAGCTTCCCTGAGCATTGCTTGTCTTTGTTTTCCAATAATATTGATTCACATTATTCGATTTTGATATGCGAAGTGTTCCTTCCGGGACATTTTTTAAGTCTTTTTCTATTTTCGTTTGAATTAATTTTAGTTTTTCTAATTCTTGCTTGATATATTCTCTAGAATTTTCCATTTTGACCTCTTATAAATATATGAGTTTTAGAATTGTTACGGACTAGATAAGAATTCTTTTGATATAGTACGTAGTTATTACTATATATAGGTTGCTTTACGAGAACTTTTACGGACTATTTAATCTTTTCTTTAATTAAGTCCGTAAGAATCATATATAAAATCTTCCTCATGACTGATTTTTACGGACTATTTCCTATTATTTCTTGATTTAGTCCGTAAAAGTTGCATGAGGCACTTGACAACTTGCTAGTTTTTACGGACTATTTCCTATTATTTCTTGATTCGGTCCGTAAAAGTTGTATGAGACACTTGACAACTTGCTAGTTTTTACGGACTATTTCCTATTATTTCTTGATTTAGTCCGTAAAAGTCATACTTGGCACCTGCCTCATGTTTGATTTCTACGGATTATTTTATATTTTCTTAAATTTAGTCCGTAAAAATCAAATTTGCTACCCCTATCATCGTAGTGATATGTATATCTTAGAATATATGTAATTATTTGTCAAGTAAATTCTCTCTATTTTAACATGACAAATCTTTCAATTTTCTCTCTCATCCTAATATTTTCTGTCTTCTCACTTCAAATATTCTCTTCTTAGTTTATTGTGATAAAGAATCATAATAATAACAGGTATACCTATCCCGCCAAGTAATGGTATCAAACTCCAAACAGAATCTCCGATATATCCCCCTATCATTCCTGAAATGAATATAACAATTCCATAGATCATCCACATCATCCCATGCTTTTTATTCCATGCCTCAATATCTGTTACCGATTCCTCTGCAGGTGGTTTCTCACCCGAATAAAATCCCACTGGTTTCTGACTTTTCCACTGTGAGATTCCAATTCCCAGCATAATCATTCCAACAATAATGTAACTTACTAAGCAGATTATCATATTCTTCTTTCTCCTCTGATACGAACAAGATCTGACCATCATTGATGTCCCTATACAAAGAAAATGGAAACTTTGCATAAGGTCAAAAAATCAACATCACTGCTCCCAACACGCACAATACCACCCCTGTTACCTGATTCATTCGTTTTGCATTTGCCTGATTCGCCCATTTGGCGCCGACTCTTGCAAATACCAGTGTAAACAACACACATAAAATCAGAATAGGAACATCCGGCATTCCGCCGATATAAAAATGTGAGACTGAGCCGGTAAATGCAGTAAATGTCATAATAAATACACTTGTACCTACTGCCATCTTTAGCTCATAACCCAGTACACTAGTCAGGACTAAAAGAAGCATCATGCCTCCGCCCGCACCAACAAAACCACAAATAAATCCAATAAATGCTCCACAAACTAAGGATTGAACAATTTTAGTCCTCTCACTTTTATTTTCCTGTACATCCCTTGTTGTCATTACGGGACGGAAAATAAACTTAAGTCCTACAAGTAATGTCATGCATTTTGAAAAACTACCCATCGTTGTATTCGGCAAAAACGAAGAAATATAACTGCCAACCAATGTGAATAACAACACGGTAATCATCATAATTAAACCGTGTTTTAGATCAAGGTTATCATTCTTTTTGTATGTGTATGCACTGACTCCTGATGCCAGGACATCGGATGCCAATGCAATGCCAATCGCCTGATATGCCGGAATATCAAGAAAACTGATTAACATCGGAGAAACCACCGCTGCTGCAGATAAACCGGCAAGTCCTGTCCCCAGACCTGCTCCCATTCCGGCAAAAAAACATACAATAATTGTAATTAAACTCATAAATCTTTCATCTCCTCTATGGAAATGATACTTTTCTTCATTCTCATTTCCAGTTTTTTCTGTTCTTTCATCTTGAATTTTTGAAATTAGAACTATTTTAGTCTTGCAACAACCACATGTCAAGTTATAAAATCGTTTTACCTTTATTATAAAATCATTTTTACCTTTATCCAATCTCTTTTGAGCGACAAAATTTCACAGATTCCTGTTCCTTACATAAAAAGTGCCTCCAAAGCAAACAGATTTTTACACTTCATCTGTCCGCTTTAGAGGCACACTGTCAAATATTTTTATATCGTCCTTGTATGTCGCGCTCACTCTTTAACAATTTAACTTTAACAATTTTATCCTTCTTAAATTGTGCTAAATCTCCTGTCACCTCCACAGCTCCATCAGCTGTGGCAAAATTGCATACAGTATCGCCCATTCGCTCCACAATATGCGCTTTATAAATTTCTCCATCCGGAGTCAAGGTAAGTCTTGGTTCCCAAATACTATCTCCCCTGCTCCTGCAAGTACCATATTCTTTCCACCTGGTCCGACTTTTAAACCGATCGTAGATAACCTGGTATGCTTCGCCAACGCATTTAAAGTACAGTCAGCATATGTTTCCTGTCCTCTTCCCACACCACCAATTGTTGCAATAATATCGCATTCGTCCATCGCCTTTTTCAGCATTTTTGATATATCTTCCAGTCCATCTGAAATAATAGGGTATATGTGTGCCTCAGCATGGCACATTTTGGCAAATGCTGCAAGATACACGCTGTTACACTCAATTGTCTCACCAGCTTTCGGCTCCTTTCCCGGATAGATAAGATTCTCTCCGATAGGAAGGATACCAACGACTGGTTTTTTTAATACTTGAACTTCCGTCACTCCTCCCAGTACTAATGCCAGCGTAGGGTCCCGTTTCACTTTTGTGCTTACTGTACAGGCAAGCCATACTGCCAACATCGCACCTGCAAAAGCAAAAATCTGTATCCAGGGTGCCCCCAGACCTACAAAGATAGCAACCGCCGCACCTAAGGATGCCCCCGATGAAGCTCCTAGAATATCAGGCGCCACTAACGGATTTTTAAATACCGTCTGATAGGCATTTCCCGATACTGACAATGCCATTCCAATCATGATTGCAGAAAAAATACGTGGGAACCGCACATACATAACAACAGTTTGATACATATCGGGCCATGTTTGCTCAATTGGAATAATCTGATGCATGAAAACTTTTACAACGTCAATTAGGGCAATTCCCTCATACCTGCCGAAATCAAAGGATATTACAAAGACTATCAACAGAATAAGGAAAAGAACAATCAGTTTTCGTCCAGATAGTTGCTTTTCATGCCTCCATCGTGTAATTTCATCTGTCTCAACCAATCCGGTAAATACTATAAGAATACTTCCCATTTTGGGATAAGTAAAGGTGTTTTTCCCTTTGAAATTGCCACTTTTCAGGTCGGATTCATGCTGGCGTAAAATGTTTTACTGGTATTTGACGAATACAAATGGTATAATAACCCGTTGCAAGAGGCAAAAGCCCATAAAAAATATCAACTAATATTAAGGGAAGAAACAAGAATGATCATGAATTGCAGACTTATTCCTATCTTAGATCCGATATCGTATCCCGAATTAACTGGACAAAACCGGAGATAAGAAAGGAAAATAAGAATGAGTAATCCAATCAAAAATTTAACGAAAAAAGAATGGACACTGTGGTTGTGTTCTTTATTTGTAATTATCATGTCAAATATGGTATCACCAGAATTTAATGTTTTGACCTTGTTTGCGGCATGTATAGGCGTAACTTCCCTGATTTTTGCCGCAAAGGGAGCTGAACTATTCGAAGCAACAGAGTCCATACCAATTTTGCTTTTCCTCCTTCACTTAAGGAACAGGTCAATCCCATCCCTCCAACCGGCATAAGATTAAAAGCAATATAATTACCTACGCTTGTCTGAATCAGACCAAATGTATTTTTTCATCCTGGTATACAATTCTGCCGTCAATTCTCACAACCAGTTTCAAAAATTCACTTTAATATACAGAGACTGTCCATCTTGAATTTGAGGCAAAGTAGTTCGCAGAAGCAATTTTTCACTATCGTCAAAGTTAACCGGAATTGTCACAGTTTCTTTCGTGCCATCTGCATATATTTTATTCCATTCAAGAATATATCCGTACTGATTGTATTTGCACTGTCATTTTCATTTTCTTTGACAAAAAAACAGGATAGGAATAGAAGGATTGTTCCAACTGAAACCAGTACTCTGATTAAAAAATCCTATTTGAGCATACAACCCGGTGACCATTGCAAATACCTCGTTTCTTCTGTATAATATCTGATTTTTTATCTAAATTTTTATCTGAATTTCTTCGCCTTTACCTGACAGTTTTTATCATAGAAGGAAATTCCAAAGCCGAGGACCTCACGGTACATCATCTCAATTCCCTCCGTATAACGTTTACTTTTCATCTGTTCCATTGCAGCATGGCATTTTTCTTCCATTGTCTCATAAGTTGGTGCCCGTTTGATTTCAATCACCATCGCTCTTTTCCTGCGAGGGTCTCGAAGAACAATATCCGGTCTGCCTTTCCCCTCTTCGGCATTTGATTTCACACGATATCCTGCGAAGGAAAGTACTCCTACCACAAAAGCGTGATAATAATCTTCTTTATAATCATGATAACTGATGGTATCAAAAATCATATCCGACAGGATTTCGGAACATTTCTCTTCGTCCATACTCCACAATGCATCAAATAGTTCCTTTCTGTCCGTGGCCTTTACCTGGTCTACGAACCAGTTCTTCACTGTCGTATTGAACAATCTCCTGATTTCCTCATTGGGAATCTTAAGAGTGATTTCTCCCGAATTACCGGTATTTTCTTCCGTTCCGGTTAAATAGCCAGTTAAATAAAGTAAGCTCCATAGATTATCTGCGGAAGAATGCAGCATATCATAAGTCAGATTCTCTGTGACGTTCTTGACAATGCATCCTCCGGCTAATAGAGTCTCAAAATCTTCGTTGATCTGAGCCTCATACCACAGATCTTTGCGTTCGATAAACTTACGGATAATATCATTGCCACTGGTATTCTCCCAATAACTTTTCGGCGTGGCCTGTTCATTTTCCTGCAGTGCCGCTACATGGTTTAATACGTCCCAAGGACAATAGACATCTACCCTGCCAAAACGGTAACCATCGTACCAGTATCTGATTTCTTCTGCATGATTCTCGAAACCTGTATCCTTCAATATCTTTTGAACATCATTTTTGGTAAAACCGATATACTCTTCAAACCGGTTAGATGAAATAGTATCAGAGACAAAATTATTCGTTCCTGTGAAAATGCTCTCTTTTGCTATTTTTAAACATCCGGTGATTACGGCAAATTTTAAATATGGGTTCGATTTTAGTGCTTTATTAAAGAGGGAACGTACAACTCCAAGCATCTCATCGTAGTAATTATAATCACTGGCTTTTGCCAGAGGAACATCATACTCGTCAATCATTAAAATCACCGGTTTTCCATAATGAGCAGACATCATCCGTGTTAAATAAAAAAGAGCATTCCTTGTTTCTTCCCTGGTTCCGCGTTTTTCCAAAAAGCGGAGAAAAATCTCCCGATCCAACGAATCTATCTTTCCACTCTCCCCAAGAAATCTATGTGAAACGCAAAAGTCAGACAAAAGTGCCTTCCACTGTTCATATGCTGTTTCAAAATCATTCCCTTCCACACTTTTTAAAGAGAAAAAAATAGTCGGCCACTGATTCATCCAATTTGCACATAAATCCTTCTCCTGACTAATGGAAAGTCCTTCAAAATTCTTTCTACTATCGCGACTTATGTCAAGAAAATCTTCCAACATTGACATCGTTAATGTCTTACCAAAACGACGAGGTCTGGTGATCAGATTGACCTCAAAATTTTGAGATAAAAGTTCTTTCATAAAAGCTGTTTTATCAATATAGTAATTATTATTTCCCCTAATCTTCTGAAAATTATCAATTCCCAAAGGAAAAGTAATCGCCATAATACACACTCCTTTCCGAGCATGAACTTCATTCCATCCTTTATCTTATATCTTAGCAAAAAAGCAGCCCAGAAACATCTCCAGACTGCTCAATTGATACTATTTTTCAACCATTACCAGAATTGGTCCTGCTTTTTTCACGGTAAGTGTCAGTTTGCCTTCTGCAACCTTCACTTTCTTGTCAGATAAAAGTTTCCATTCATCTCCATCCTTCTGGGCAATAGCAACTTTGTCATCCGCCTTGATTGCTGGGACTGCAACAGTAAATTTTACCTTTTTAAAATCTGCAAGATTAATCTTTAAATCAAATGCAGTAAGGAGCACCATGTTGCTCAAAGACTCATCAATATCTGTCAATTTCAAATCATCCGGGACCTCATAGTCCTCGACAGAAACCACAGAAGAATCCACCTTCTTTCCATCTACATACACTGCTGATGCGGATGGACTGTTGACAATTGCTGCATTCGCAGTCGGGCTTGGTGCCGCAGAAGCTGTAATTGGTACAGAGATACCAATCATTACAGCCATCAATAATGTTATCATCTTTTTCATCGTTAAACCTTCTTTCTAATCATACAATTTTATCTAATATGTTTAGTCTAACAGAATTTGATACACATGTAAATAAAAATAATCCTATTTCCAGCATAAAAAATTTATCCTATTTTAAAGCATCCACTTGGTTCTGGGTAGTTGCAAATCACTCGCACAGTAACTCCAGCTCCAATTCATTGAGTGCCTGCTGATTCACTATAAACTCAGCGTAAATATCGCCCTCCTGTATCTTTCCGGGAACCATCTGAAAAGATGCATTGTCTAACTGGCTAGTCCGAAACTGTCTGAAAATCTCCATAATATTCTCATTTGTGCAATTTGTGACCATATACTGAGAAATCATCTCTTTTATCATCAAGATATCTTTTGCAGTGACATCGTCTGAAACAAGCTTCTCTGATAATGCTGCTAAATATTGTTTCTGCCGCTCTACTCTTAAATTACTGGAATCTAGAACATCGGTATTACGCCATTTCACATAAGTCAAAGCCTGGTCTCCGCGCAAGGTGATTGTTTTTCCCTCTTTCAAGTCACTGTCTACTTCGGTCATATCTTCTAGTACATCCACTTCAACGCCATCAAATGCATCATTAATTTCAGGGATTGCGGCCATCTTTAGTGCGACATAATGGTCTATTGTAAGACCGCCAAACAGATTCGATACCGCCTTTACCGTATTTTCACATTGGGCAGTTTCATCGGCACCGTAACCATGGGACAGGGCAATCTGCAAATCCATGGTTCGAAAATACTCCCCGTTCTCATCATAAACATCCACATCCGTTATTGTGTCTCTGTTAATTCCTATTATTCTGGATGTCCCCTCCTTTTCATCCGTCACAAGCAGGAACAATGCATCGGCCATAGTAGTCTGATTCGAGTCGACTTCCATGTCACTTCCAGCTTCTTCTTCATTGTTACTATTGTCAATTCCAATGAACAAGGATACTGTCATATCTTTCTTCCAATTAAAATCGAGTGGTTCCACCGTTTCCTCCGCTGTCGCACTCTGGGTCTTTTCCTCCTCAGGAGGCTGCGTTGTCCCCTCCTCTGCTGCAGGCCCCCCACAGGCTGCTGCCATACATAAAATTCCAATTACCATAATTATACAGAAAAACTTTTTCATCAATCTCACAATCCTCCTCTCATTCTTTATCTGAATTTCTTCCGCTTTTTCTATCGTTAATACTCCTGACTTAACAAAAAATCTGCAATATGCATGGTCTTTATTCCTTGATAATTTCCTCCTGCAAATTCATCTGTTGTAAGCACATATTTCGGATAATTATCTTCTATAGACAACAATCTTCCATATTCGCGATAAATATCCTTTACAATCGGATAGACTTCATCCGCCGTATATTCACGTAAATGAATCGCCGGAAATCCTCCTAATTGTAAATATCTCTTTAATTCCGTCTTTCTGTCTACAGGGGTCGTATATTTATTCCGAAATTCCAGATACTCTTCGAACGACAACGGAAAAATTCGAAAACTTATATACCGTCCTGTCAAATATGTGGAAATCTCAGATGACATCATTCTAGAATTGGAACCTGTTACAAAAATATCAGTATCGTATTCCGTCATGAACGTATTTACAATCTTTTCCCATCCATCTATTTCCTGTACTTCGTCGAGAAATAAATACGTCTTTTTCCCAGAATTTATTTTATTTTTTAATTCTGAATACAACTCCTTTGCGGTCATATCCACATACTTCATTAAGTCAAAATTATATTTTATTATCTGTTCTTCTCGTATTCCCTCTTGACGCAGTTCATCCTGAATCATTTGCATGATAGTAGATTTGCCACACCTTCTGATACCTGTAAGTATTTTCACAAATGGTGCATTTACATATTTCATTATTCCATCAATATATTTTTGCCTTTTAACCATGAAATCGCCCCCTATATTTGCTATATTACCGTATTTTTATATTATATACAATAGTTTTGCGATTTATAAACGCATAATTTTCCTTATCTAAAAGCCATTCTACTACGTACATCTGCTTAATTCCATTATGAGATGTTAGCGGTGTGAAATGTTTCGGTATGTCCTACGGACTAAATCAAGGAATAATCAGTAATAGTACGTAGAATACACCGGGAAAACAAGGGACAAATGTATGTTTTACGGACTATTTCAAAAAAAGCGAGAATTAGTACGTAAAAAACAAGGAAAAAACAATTCCCAAGTATAGATTTTACGGACTATTTCAGTGAATAAATGGTAATAGTCCGTAAACACTCAAGAAAAAACAAGAGATACACATGTTTTTTACGGACTAAATCGAAGAATAATTGCCAATAGTCCGTAGATATTTAAAAAAAGCAACTGGCACACACAATTTTTACGGACTAAATCAAAGAATAATTGCCAATAGTCCGTAAATACAGGTTAAGTAATCTTTAAAACAACAGCTATTTCACACAAACCAATGCAATACTCCCAACAAAAGAAGCTGCCGAACTAATTACT
>JAUNBT010000375.1 GCA_030526985.1 Lachnospiraceae bacterium
CCATTTCCCATTTTTAATAAAACGGCTGTCTGTGGCACAGTCAATTCCCAAAGCAGAAAGTGCTGTGATTACCTGACTGGCACTCTCTGATGTCTCGACTGTAACACCACTGTTTAAGGTTCCATATCCTCCGGTACTGGTAAACTGGGCAGAAGAAAGCCAGGTAAGTGCCCGGTCCAGAGCCGCTGTCACATCTGTCCTTACATTATAATAAGGCGCCAATGCCTGAATCGTCATTCCTGTCATATCGGCATCCGGTACAGAGCCGCTTAAAGTCCAGCCGCCCTGTGTTGTCTCTCGATTCAAAATATACTCAATCAATCCCTCTTCCGTTGTCTGCTCCGTGGCATCCTTATTTTCCGGAATCAGATAGGACGGATGAGAATGGAGGGCAATAAGTGCCCAAACTGGTCCGTTATACCCCTGTCGTTTTACATTGGTAAAATCAGACAAATAGGATAACAGGTTATGTCCACACACATTCTGGGCATCAATCCCGATTGCCGTCAATCCTATAATCAACTTGGAATAATCCGAATATTTCGTCTTCGTAATCTCCCAGTTATTTTCCTCCAAATAAGCAATCACATTGCTGTAAAAAGTATCTTTATAGGTATCTGGAACCCCCAGACCGCTTCTTTCCATACCAATCACATTCCAGATACTGGAATAATCCGGATTGGTATCATTTTTCAGCATATAGGCTTTCACTGAAGATAATACAGTGTCAATATCCGGACTCAGGGCCTCTGCCGTCACAGCAGTCATCTCAGTGGATATCCCAATAGAGGCATCGGATGCTAGGGCAAATTCCGTTGTGTCCTCAATACTGTAAGCCCTTGCAAGCTGAAGATAACTCCTTACCTCTTCTTTGGAAATATTCTCTTCTCCGGAAAACTCTTCCCCTTGGGAACTATTATCGTCTTCGGAAATGCACCCTTCCCCGTCAGTCATTTCCCCGTCTGCTATTTCTTTGTCCGTTGATTGAACTGTCACCTGACATCTGGCTGTATACCCTGATTTCGATGTTACGTTGACTATCGTTGTTCCTTCTTTTACCGGCGTAATTGTTCCATCTTCCCCAACCGTGGCAACTGTCTCATCCTCTGAAACATAAGTCACAGCCTCTGCCGTTCCTTCCGGTGAAAATACTGGCCGCACTAATCCTGTATCTTCCCCTAGAATCAGCGTAAGTTTATCTGAAAACAAACGCATATTTTCCGGTTTGGCTTCTTCTGACTGCTGCTCTTCTTCGGTGGACGCTTTGCTTGACACATCCGCTGCTGCCAATACCCCATCTACCGCATAGGGGTTTACCGCTGTGAGAAGAAAAATCCAGAGCACAAGCCATGCCCCGGTTTTTTTCCATCCGGCTTCCTTTCCTTTCTTCATAATTCGCATTCTCCTTTTTCCTTGCTTAATCCTTTCTCTATTATACCTTATTTCACAGCAGATTTCTTATACAAACTGCTGATGTTTTAGGAATTTTATTGTAAATCTCCCTTTATGTTTCCAATAAGGCTCGCTTATTGTGCAAAACAGGCGGCCAATCATCTGACTGGCCGCCCATTTTTATATTCCTATATTTTGTCTGTTTTTATACTAATTTATTTTACTTTCACTTTGCAGGCTGCGGTAGCACCGGATTTCATTTTCAGGGTAATTACTGCACTGCCCTTTTTCTTCGCTGTAACCTTGCCTTTTGATGTGACAGAGGCAACTTTCTTGTTGCTGCTTGTCCATTTTGCTATCTTATCGCCATCTGTTTTGCTTTTCAGCTTTAAAGTATAACTCTTCTTTTTCTTGAGAGAAAGGGATGTCTTTTTTAAAGAAACTTTTGCAGACAGTTTTGGAATAACTGCTGTCTCTTCTTCTCCACATCTTTCACATTCTCTTGTCTTTTTTCCTGTGGAAAGACAGGTAGCCTTTTTGGTCACTTCCCACTTTCCCCAATCATGTGCACCATATGCAGGGATCGTGCGTTCCTGTGATGCATCACAATCTTCATCTTCACAGTATCGAACCTCTAATCCCTCTTCAAAACAGCTGGCTTCCTCATCTACTTCCCATTCACCCCACTGATGTTCTTCCTCATCAGAAACATCATCGGTGTCGTCTACATCACCAGTATCCTCATCTCCAACCAGCCCATCATAGTCGTTATCCAAATCATCGCCATCCGCCTTCAGGCTGATTTGGATTTTCCCGGGAATCACGGCAGCTTTCTGATCGCCAGAGGCCTGGTCTGCACATTCTGCCTGTGCTCCGATTGGCATCAAGGTAAATACCATAATAAGTGTCAATAAAATAGATGTTCGTTTTTTCATAGATTTTTCCTCCGTTTGATTTGAATTTGACTGCTGAACAGCATTGAAAATAAAGTGGGGTAATAAATATTACATGATAAATAGATAAATATAAAATGAAAATAATCTGATAGAACAGATTTTTAGATATTTTTATTATTGCTCATAATAACTAAAATGTCAAGTAAAAAAATCTTTTTTGTAGGCAGTTATAACAATT
>JAUNBT010000376.1 GCA_030526985.1 Lachnospiraceae bacterium
CATATTCCTCTTTTACTAACCGAAATTTTTCATTGAGTACGTTTGTCCTTCCTTCTCTGAGCCATTCTGTTAAATCACAGACTACGTCAAAAAGAACCGGCATACTTAAATTTCCCACATATGCTTTTAATTTATGACAAGCTTCAAATGCTTCTTTTAGCTCACAGCGATTGATTGCGTCTTCTATCTCATCGATCAAGGTGAGAGACACAAATTTTCTTAGATGTTTTTCATAAATTTTCTGGTTCATGGAGAATCTTTTAAGGCCGTCCTCATAATCAATTCCACAGGCTGTTAATCTTTGTAGTTCCATCTTTCTATATCCTTTCTTGTATTATCTTATTTGCAAAGCTGTTTCTCTAATATTTCATATAAAGCATCTATATCTATTGGTTTGGCTATATGTCCGTTCATTCCGGCTGCTAATGCTGCACTCACATCTTCTGTGAATGCATTTGCTGTCATTGCGTAGATGGGGATTTCTTTTCCCTGTGGATGACTGCTTTCCCGAATAAATCTGGTTGCTTCGTATCCATCCATATTTGGCATCTGTATATCCATAAAAATCAAATCATAGGTTCCAGGCGCAGATGCTTCAAACATCTCTACTGTTTCCTGACCATCTTCAGCACAATCGACTTCTAATCCGACATTTTCCAAAATGTCCGTTGCAACTTCCCGATTTAAGTCAAAATCCTCTGCCAAAAGTACTTTATATCCGCTAAAATCGTATCTGTTTTCTGCTGTATTTTCCGTAGTATTTTCTGCATCCGACTGCTTGTTATCCATGTTTTCAGAACGGGTAAAGAAAATAGTTACAAGGGTATTGTAAAGGGAAGATTGGAAAATCGGTTTGGAAACAACCAAATTGGCACCTGCATCCTGTGCATCCTCCTTGATTTCATTTAAATCATAGGCTGTGACAATGATGACGGAGGTAGTATCCGCTACCAACTTACGGATTTCTCTCGTAGTCTCAATACCGTTTAAACCGTCCATTTTCCAGTCAACCAGACATACATCAAAATGATCGCCGTTTGCAATTGCATTTTCCAAAATTTCAAGGCCTTTTTGCCCGTTGTCTGCTGTCTGGTAGGAAAGACCCATTCGTTTCACAACATCTGACATATATTCTATGGTCTTTTCGTCATCATCTATAATAAGTGCTTTGATCCCTTTTAACATTTCTCGGTTTGGCTTTCTATGTTCTTGATGTTTTCCTAATTCCACGGGAAGATCAACTACAAATCTTGTTCCTTTGCCCACTTCCGATTCCACTTGAATTGCGCCATGCATAAGTGTGACAAGATTTTTGGTAATGGCAAGTCCAAGTCCGCTTCCACCATGTTTTTTTGCTGTACCGGCGCTTTCCTGTTCAAATGCCTGAAATAGTCTCTTTTGATATTCTTCCGACATACCACACCCGGTATCCTCCACAATGAAGATTAAATGGCATTCCCCATTCTCCCGCTTTTTTTGAATGACGGTGATATCAATCCGACCGCCAGGCTCTGTAAATTTATATGCATTGGAAATCAGATTCATCAATACCTGATTCACACGCAGGGAATCGCCTACATATATTTCATCATCAAGCTGCTGCAGATAAAGATTTAATGCAATGCCTTTTTCTTCACACTGTTTATAATAGACATCTGTCACTCCATCTAAAAGCTGCTTAATATCGAAAGGAGTCTGATCTATTTTCATCTTGCCGCTTTCAATGGAAGACATGTCCAGTATATCATTGATTAAATTTAATAATTGTCTGGATGCCGCCATAATATGTTTTAAATAATTTCTTGTTTTATCCGGATTATCCTCTATTTCATTTGCTAGCTGTGTCATTCCGATAATCGCATTCATCGGTGTCCGAATCTCATGGCTCATCTGTGCTAAAAATTGTCCTTTTGTCTGATTTGCAGCATTTGCCTGTTCTACTGCATCTGCAAGCTGTCCATTCTTTTCCCTAATGATCAAAAGATTTCGTCGACTGGACACAACAATATAACCTAATAGCACAATAATCAAAAATACAGACAAGACAATGATTCCAATTTGCATGCGGTATTGATACAAAAAATCTGAAAATGTAGATTGATAGGCCGCAGATGCGGTATTGCGAATAATAATCGCATTCGTCTGTGTCTTATCTATCTGTGCGATTGCCTTATCAACGATGTCAATGAGAGGGCTGTTCCACAAATAGGTATTCTCTTCATTTTCCTCATCAAAATAATTCATGATTCCAAAGCACAAGGAATCCTCCAAACCCTGTACCGGCATAATATCCATACTGCGGTAAAGAGGTTTATCAAGTAAACGTTCTGCCACATAGCGGTTTTGCATCAAAAGGTCTGCTTCTCCACTGCGAACCGCCTCAAAACAAGCCTGTGCATTATTATATACTTTTACTTTAAAGTTTGGATAATACTCTGCAAGTACCTTCGTAAGTGTAGCAGAACCAGTTGCAATCGCAACAGTGAGGGTACTGTTCTCGTCAAATTTTAATCCGGGTTTCG
>JAUNBT010000065.1:0-3330 GCA_030526985.1 Lachnospiraceae bacterium
AGTTAGGCGAAGCCCGCCTCTCCCCCCTCAAACTCCCCCCTCTCGGGCACGCCCAGCGGCGTGGATTGGGACAGGAATGAAATTGAGGGGATTTGGGATTTGGAAAGAAGGATTTTTAAAAATATGTGTAATGAAACAATTAAAATTTTATTTAAGAGAGTTGGGTTGATTTTTGTTGTTAGTTGGTGTTTTTGGGGGTTGTGTGGATGTGAAAGGGGAGATGGGCAAGGTAATGTGGAAGGGGTTAAGGTTGATTATGGGGATTCGGAGGTTTATTCGGAGGGGGATATGGAGGAGGCAATTGGGGTTATTTTAGAGGAGTTTCGTACTTGGGAAGGGTGTGAGCTTCATAAGATTGCGTATTCGTCGGATGATAGTAATAATTCTGAAAGTATTGCATGGTTGAATGATTTGGTGGAAGGGGAAGGTTTGGAAGGGGATTTTACGGAATGTATTATGTTTACGAGTGAATTTCATTCTCCGAAGGAAGACAGTGGGGCTTGGAATCCGGATGAGGAATATACTGGGTATGAATGGTGGCTGGCACGTACGGACGGGGGCGAGTGGAATTTGGTTGCGTGGGGGTATTAGATGGAATGGACAGAGTGAGAAAAGTGGGGATGTTATTTTTGGTATTTGGAGGGATGTTGTTTTTATTGGTAGGGGGTTGTGGACGTGTTGAGAGTAAGGCAGGATTAGATGTGGAGCAGCAAGATATGGAAGAGAAGGGAACGGAAATACAGAGAGTGGAGAAAGAAAATATGGAGAAACAGGAAATGCCTGGTATGATGAATGGGGAGTATGATATTGATGTGAATGGGGTGACATTGCATTATCAGGTGGAAGGGGAAGGGAAACCTATTTTGTTGGGACATCCTAATAGTAGTGATCATACGGTTTTTTCGGAGATGATTCCTAAGTTGGTGGAAGCGGGGTATCAGGTGTATGCACCGGATTCCAGAGGGCAGGGAAAAAGTTCAGAGGTTTCGGAATATCATTATGATGATATGGCGGAAGATATTTATTGTTTTATGAATGAATTGGGGTTGGAAAAGCCTGCTTATTATGGTTGGAGTGATGGTGGAATCATTGGATTGCTTTTGGAATTGAATCATCCGGAGGCATTTTCTATTATGGCAATTAGTGGTGCAAATTTAAATCCGGAGGGGATAAATAGAGAAGATGAAACGATACAATGGATAGAAGATGAGGTGGAAAAAGGGCATGATCCTTTGTTAGAATTGCTTTTTCGAGAACCTGATATCGATCCTGAATCGTTGCATGCAATTGAAATTCCTGTATTAGTTACTGCCGGGAGTAATGATTTGGTTCGAACAGAACATACCAGACTGATTGCAGACAGCCTCCCTAATAGCAAACTAATGATAATGGAAGGATATGACCACAGCGATTACATTAGAAATACAGATTTCAATGAAAAAAATGATAAAACCATTATGACAGAAACCTTAATTTCTTTCTTGAACGAGAATAATTACTAGAGTTTCATTTCAACCAGTTTTTGAAGGTGTTTCGCGAAGTATATTCCAGACAGATACTTGAAATGGCGAGCCTTCTATGTGAGGAGTTAGTATGAAAAAAATCAAATATTTAGGATATACTATTGTCGCTCTTATTTTAATCTATGGATGCTGTTTTATATTATATGGTAGGAAAACGAATTATTTTAAAGCGGATCGGATGTTTTTCCGTGTTTCTGCAAATAAAATATGTGGTGGAATGCAGAAGGAATTGGAAGAAGCATATGTAGATTATTATACAGATTTATATCTGAGTAAGCTCGGTGATAAAGAATATTTGTATGAAAAAGCCACAACGGATGAGATTATGGATATTTTCTTACAAATAGAGGATACGGTTTTTTACTATGATCAGGCAGAATGGTCGAGTGAATACAATGGGCTGATACAGTGTTTGATTCCAGTGACGACTATGAATCAGGATTATGTTGTTTATCTGTCGGGTGCAAGGACATGTATTGGAACCTATGCTTTTTCCAGAATGTCTTTAAAAACAAAAGCAGAAGATGCTTATTACAAAGAGGCAGAGGTCAATATTAACTCTAAGGCTTTATTTGAAAATGGCATTGACAGCCAATATCACTACACGGCATTTAAAGACATAACGATTAAAGATAGTGGCCAGACGATTCCGGCAGGAACTTATTATCTGGATGGGGATTCCTCAAAAGATTATCTGGTTGTGGACGAGAACCGCATGGTGAAAGACAGCAGGAATCTTGAGGCTGCACCGGATTATGTTGAGTATTATAAAGCAGTCTATTATAAAAATGGTGAAAATGAGATGACATATTTTGTTTTTACAGCCAGTTTGACAAAAGATTTCTACGACTGGTATCAGTATCAATTAAAAGATGACCATACGCTGGTTTCTCTTAGTACGGGAGAAGTATATATAAGGGCATGAGGGGGGCGAGGCTCAGAGTTAGGCGAAGCCCGCCTCTCCCCCCTCAAACTCCCCCCTCGCCGGCACGCCCATCAACGTGTCTGGGACAGGAAGGGAGATGAGGGGGTGTAGTAAATGAGGGGGACATTGCATTATTAGGTAGAAGGGGAAGGGAAACCTATTTTGTTGGGACATCCTAATAGTAGTGCCATACGTTTTTTTCGGAGAAGATCCCTTAAGTTTCGCCAAGACGTAGCGAGCTAAAACAAAAAAATGAAATTACGTTCGCAGAGATTTAGAAAGTCTTAGGTTCTGGAATTTTGCGTTGCGGGCACACACTGCACTGTTTGAACGATAGTGAGTTTGCAGTGTGTGCCCGCGTTTTTAGCAAAATTACAGGGCCTTAGACTTTCTTAATCTCTAAGACGTAATTTCATTTTTTTGTTTTAGCATACAGTTATGATTTTTGCCCCAACCTCAGCATCTCCAGCCTTCGGAGCACTAATTTCGCTGTAATTGTCGGTGTTGCTGACAATGACGGGTGTTGTGACTGGGTAGCCTTCGGATTTGATATAGTCCATATCGAATTCGGCAATCAGGTCGCCGGCTTTGATGGTATCGCCTGCTTTTACTTTTACGTCGAATCCTTTGCCCTCTAATTTGACTGTATCAAGACCCATGTGGACTAAGATTTCCACACCGTCTGTTCCGGTGATTCCGATTGCATGTTTTGTGTCGAATACAGCAGAAATGGTTCCGCTTACCGGGGCGTAGGTTTTTCCTTCGGCTGGTTCTACGGCGAAGCCTTTTCCTAGCATTTCTGAGGAAAATACAGCGTCAGCTACTTCACTGAGGGGAAGGATACGGCCTTTGATTGGATTTAAAATATCCTGTGGTGCGGTT